>CADBPK010000045.1 GCA_902796465.1 uncultured Erysipelotrichaceae bacterium
ACGGATTCCGCGTCATGGCTTTTTGCCATCAGTTCCCGGACCGCAAACCGGTACAGCTGCGTCTGATTCAGTTCGCCCGCATGTCTGCGGATATACTGCTGGAATTCGTCAATGACAGCAATCGCCCTGTGCTTTCTGCCGAGTTTCCTGATCAATTCCGCCGCGTTGTTATTGCCATCTGATATGGCACGTACTGTTTCCGCGATCAGGGATATGTCTTCTTCGTTCAGAGGACTGTGTCCCATGTGGTAGATCACGATGCCGTCCATGGCACCGGGTGCCATTTTGATCTTTGCGTTATCTTCGTTTGTGCAGGAATCGGGCAGTCTGAAACCATCGGGGAGACGTCCCGATGTTATATTTTCCGAAATGATATCAAGGATCGGTCTTTCTGTTTCCATAAAATCTCCGGTCAGTTCAGGTACATCCTGTACAGGCCTTCCATTTCCGCGATCAGCGGACATGCGGAATCAACATAGCCGTCAAGAGCAGCGAGCACGTAAGCCGGCTGCGCAAACGTATAGTCGGTATAGAGGATGATGATCGATTCCGTTTCAGAATCGTAGACAATTGTGCCGGCCGCCGCAGACTCGACAGGTTCCGCATTTGCGAGATCAGGCACTTCCCCGGTGCAGAGTATGATGCCGTTTTCCTTGAATCTGGATACTTCCCTTTCCTCGCACAGGATCTGATCAAGTTTTCCGTCGAATGCTTCTTCGACATTGAACTGCAGTGTATAACCGCTTCGCAGATGCAGCGTGGCAGTCTGCGGTTCTACAGTCGTTATGCAGTCTCCTGCCGCCAGGGAGGAGAGATACTTCCTGACTTCCCGCAGTCCGGTCGATTCCTTTGAGGTCAGTGCCTGTGTATCGGAAACATAGAAACTTCCTTTTGAAAAGGAGAAGGATACGGACAGCGTATCCCCGTCCATTACCTGGAACGGGCTAGGGGGCTGTTTGGAAGCGGCGTAAAGACCGTATTGACTGACCATATCCCGGATGTGATCCAGCGCTCCCGGATCCGGTTCGTATATTCTGGTGATCTGTCTGTCGGCATGTGTTTCCTTTTCACGGACTTCCAGGATGACCTTGCCGTTTTTATCTTTCCGCAGGTCAAGAGAACTGTATCCGCCCAGCATCCCGCCGCCGTAGGACGACGAACAGGACAGCAGTTCATCATTGCGGTATTTCATGTTTCTGAAAAAAGGAAGACCGAAAAACCAGAATCCGGCTCCGATGAGGACAAGGCAGATCAGTATTATCAGTGCTTTTTTCATAGGTACCTCCTGCGGAATAAATATCTTCTATCTGAAAAATAACAAAGTACTTTCATATATGCAAGCACAGAAAAAACTGTGCACCGGAGACGGCACACAGCATGGATGAAACGGTTATTCCAGAACGCGGATGTAGTTGTAGCCCTGTGAAATGGCATCGATGATCTTGCCGGGTTTGACGTTGTCGCCGATCTGCGCGCATTCATAACCCGCGTCAAGAACCTGTTCGTACAGCGTGTGATTTGCCCTGTAGCCTGCGGCGAAGACAACGGAATCACAGGGGATCGTGACAGTCTCGTCATTGATGATGGCCTTTACGCCGTCATCCAGGATCTCTGTCAGCCTTGCGCTGCATCTGATGTCAATGCCGGAATGACTGACGAGATAACGCAGGTTCTGTTCGTTGGCGACGAAAGAGCCGCCTCTTGCCATGATCTTGTCCAGCATTTCCACGATCGTGACCTTTTTGCCTTTGCGGCTGAGATCGCATGCCAGCTCGCATCCGACATCACCGCCGCCGATTACGACGACATTTTCTCCGACGGCCTGTTCTCCCATCAGTACCGGGATCGCGAGGCATACGTTCGGTTTATCTTTGCCCGGAACCGGGATGATGATCGGGTCAGCACCGGTCGCTATGATCGTATAATCCGGATCAAATGCTTTGACATCTTCGATGGACGCGTTTTTGCCGAGTTCTGTTTTGATGTTGTATTTCTTTACCTGACGGATCAGGTATTCGACCTGGGCTTTGACATCTGCCTTGAAGTCCGGCGCGCCTGCGGCTGCCATGGCGCCGCCCATGCGCTGTGTCTTTTCCCACAAGGTCACATCATAGCCGCGCTGTGCCGCCGTGATGGCTGCTTTCATGCCGCCGGGACCGGCACCGATAACGAGGATCTTCTTCGGATCTTTTGCCGGTGTCAGGACATATTCGTTTTCGTGCATGGAAACAGGATTGACTGCACAGGGTCTCGGCCATCCCTTCATGGAATTGAAGTGGCATTCGCCGCATCCGATGCACGGATTGATTTCGTCGATCTGTCCGTTTTTGACTTTGTTTGCCCAGTACGGATCAGCGATCAGGCCGTGCCCGATGGCGATCAGGTCTACTTTGCCTTCCTGCAGCGCTTTTTCGGCTTCTTCCGGATGGTTGAGCTTGCCGTGTGCCATCAGCGGGATATTGCCGGTTACACTGCGGATCGTATCAGCAGCTTCCAGATCAAATCCGACGGGCTGGTAAACACTGGAGACCATGCGCCAGCGGCAGGAGTAGGCACCTCTGCCGAAATGGATCAGGTCCACAAGACCGGAATCTGCGAGAGTCTTTGCGATCTCCAGACCTTCCTCGAGCGGACGTTCGGGATCATCAACGCTGTCGAGTGTCATCTTGACAGCGATCGGATAGAATTTCCCGCAGGCATTGCGAACTTCCTGGATGATCTCCATCATGAAGCGCATGCGGTTTTCCAGGCTTCCTCCGTATTCGTCCGTACGGTGATTCCAGCGTGAGGAATTGAACTGGTCGATCAGATATCCGCCGTAGGCATGGATCTCGATGATATCCACACCGGCACCCATTGCCAGTTTGGCGGAATATCCCATAGCCTTGACCAGCCGTTTGACGCCGTCAGTCGGCAGTTCACGGCAGATCAGTCCGGGATTGTAATAATTCGGACAAGGGCTGGAAGAATATGGCGGTGTCTGCGGGTCGATCCAGTTCATGCGGCCGATGCCCGGTGACAGCTGGATGCCGAATTTGGCGCCGTAGGCATGTACACGTTCCGCGACCCTGTGCAGATTATAAACATCTTTAACGCTGGTCAGTTTCTGGCACGGGGCAGGTTCGAATTCCTCGCTGCAGACAACAGCGCCGGTCAGGACAAGACCGCATCCGCCTTTTGCCCGTTCCCCGTAATAATCAACGTCTCTCTCATTGAATCCAAATGTGTGGTCTGTCGTCGTTCCCATCGGAGCGAGAACGACGCGGTTTTTCAGCTGAAGCGTGCCGATATTGATTCGTTCGAACAGTTTCATGATGACTCCTTATAATGTTGTTTCTGCTTCTACAATAACATTCCTTTCAGATATAAATAAAGAATCAGGACAATAAAAAACACAGAAGTCTCATGACAGACAGCTGTGTATTATTTCTGCGGTATTACAGATCGTTTTTCAGGATGGATAAGCCGATCTGTTCTGCATTGACCAGTCCGTAGTTGATAGCGACCGCAGCGGCAGTCTTTGTTTCTCGGTTCAGGCCGATAAAGGCATTGAATGCGCCGGCTGCCCCGCCGTGCCAGCTGATCGGCGCGTCCTTCTCCAGACGCCAGGCAAGTCCGCTGTCGGCGTTCTTTTCACATGGCCCGTGGATCTCGTGGCAGACGGAAAGATAGGGCAGGGAACCGTCGAGATTGATGCGGGCGAATTCCAGCAGGTCCCCGATGGTTGAATTGAGCGCGCCGGCAGGCGCAATCACATCTTCTTTTTCCCACTGCCAGCAGCGGCATGGCTGGTCTTTCCGGTCATAACCGATCATATCGACGTTGCCGAGGAAGGTGTTTTCCAGTCTGAGTTCTTCTTTGATATAGCGGTTCATGCTGTCCCAGAAACCTTCGCCGCTGACCTGTCCGGCAATGTACCCGAGGATGCTCATGCCGATATTGGAGTAGACGAATTTGTACGGCTTGTCTTCGAGTACGGTATCCCGGATGATCCTGATCATGCCTTCCTCATCCAGTTTGCCGCGGAACGGGTTGGTATGGAACAGGCCGCCTTCCTTATTCATTTTCACGAAGAAGGGAATCGTTGTCAGAAGGGTATACGGCTGTGTTTTGAAGCCGGATGTATGTGTTGCGAGCTTCTCCAGGGAAGGATAGTAGCGCTGCGGCAGACCTTCGATATAGCGGTCGATCGGCGCGGCAAGATCCAGCTTTCCTTCCGCTATGTATTTGGCTGTCAGCGATGCGGTGAACAGCTTGCATATGGATCCGACAGGGTAAATCAGAGGTTCTGTGTATACTTCCATCCGGTCCGGACCCCAGTGATGAATATCCGTCGTACCGTCTTTCAGGATTCCGATGGTGAGTTCAATATGTTTCCTGTTTTTGTACAGTTTGTCGATCTCTTTCTGTGTCTTTGCGGAAAAAAGCATAATAAAGATCTCCTTGTTAACTGCATTATAGCATTGCCCTCTGCAGCAAAAAACGCATCCCTTCAGGAATGCGCTGATTTGTTTATTCTTTGCCGTTCCAGCAGTATGTGCACAGGCAGTCTTCCGGCAGGCCGACTGCCTTGACCATATCATCCATGCGGTTGAATGCGAGCGATGAGAAATTCATCTTTTCGCGCATGCGGTCAACCATCTTGTGATACCGGTCGGAGTCCGGATTTGCGTAATCTTCCAGGATCGTCCTGTTGACAGAACTTCCTTCTTCCTCGGCAATAATGCGTCTGGCGATCAGTTCCATATCGCCGGTCGCGCGGGAGAAAGCGATGTATTTACATCCGAAGAGGATCGGCGGGCATGCGGGACGTACATGTACTTCTTTCGCGCCGCTTTCATACAGGAAATCGGATGTTTCCCTGAGCTGGGTTCCTCGGACGATGGAATCATCGATCAGCAGGAGACGTTTTCCCTGGATCAGTTCCTGTACCGGGATCAGTTTCATTTTGGCGATCAGGTTCCGCTTTGCCTGCATGGTGGGCATGAAGGAACGCGGCCATGTCGGTGTGTATTTGATGAAAGGCCTTGAATACGGGACCTTGGATTCGTTGGAGTAACCGATGGCGTGGGCGAGACCGGAATCCGGTACACCGGCAACGGTATCGATGTCATCGGCAGTCAGGAAGTCCCTTCGTGCCATATGTTCACCGCAGCGGTAGCGCATGGCTTCAACGGTAACGCCTTCATACTTGCTCGGCGGATATCCATAATATGTCCAGAGGAATGTGCAGATCCGCATCTTTTTGCCCGGGTGTGCCAGTACCGACACCAGGTCGGGGGTCATGACGACGATCTCACCCGGACCGAGTTCCTTGTAATCTGCATAGCCCAGTTTCTGATAAGCAAACGATTCAAAGGAAGCACAGTAGCCTTCTTCCTTCCGGCCGATCAGGATCGGGGTTCTGCCAAGTTTGTCCCTGGCACAGTAGATGCCTTTCGGTGTCAGCAGCATGATCGACATGGATCCTTCGATCATCTCCTGGGCCAGTTGGATGCCTTCCACCAGGTTGTCCTTCTGGTTGATGACCGCTGCCACGAGTTCGGTCTTGTTGATCTCATTTCCGCTCATTTCCAGAAAGTGACCGTTTGAATTGGAAAAAATCTTCTCGACGATCTCATCGGTATTGTTGATCTTGCCGATGGTGCAGATTGCATAGGTGCCGTGATGACTCCGGACGATCAGCGGCTGCGGATCGTAATCGGAGATACATCCGATGCCCATCGATCCTTCCATTTCCTGCACATCGCCTGTAAACTTTGTGCGGAACGGGGAATTTTCTATGTTGTGGATCGCCCGGTTGAAGCCATCTTTTCCGTATAAAGCCAAACCGGCCCTTCTGGTGCCGAGATGGGAATGATAATCGGTTCCGTAAAACAGATCGAATACACAATCTTCTTTCAGAGCTGTGCCAAAGAATCCGCCCATAAATATCCCCCTTTTTATGTGGGTAGTATAGCGCAATAATCTTCTGCCGCATATTGTTTTTTGCAGGAAAACAATTCTTTTTCGGCCAGAAAGCGGTTTCATTGAGACAGTGATGTTCCTGATCCGCAGACGGAATCGTTTACAGCGTGGAATAATGAAAATGAAGGCGTAAAAATACTGCTGTTTTTATTTACATTCAAAATGTTTTTATATACTATATAGACGTCTTTTAGAGAGGAGGACCGCCATGGCACTGTTATCCGGAAGATCTGCAGTTAAAAACTATGGTAAGGAATTCTCTTTTCATGTAAACCGCACAGCCGGCGGAAGGTTTGTTCATACCGCAGGCTGTTTTCTTTTTGAGGAGGAAATATGAAGAAAGTCGGAATCGTCATGGGCTCTGACAGCGACATGGAAGTCATGTCAAAAGCTGCCGGAGTGCTGGAATCCTTCGGGATCCCGTATGAGATGCATATCTATTCCGCTCACAGGACACCGGCCGAAACAGCCCGGTTTGCGGAAGAGGCAATCGGAAAAGATTTCGGAGTCATCATTGCCGGGGCCGGCATGGCTGCTGCGCTGGCAGGTGTGCTGGCAGGGCATACGGTAATTCCCATTATCGGCGTGCCGCTGAAGTCATCCGTTCTGGACGGCGTTGACGCACTGCTGTCCACAGTCATGATGCCGCCGGGAATACCGGTTGCGTGTGTGGCCATCAACGGTTCCAAAAATGCGGCATATCTCGCTGCCGAGATCCTCGCAGTTTCCGATCCGGAACTGCAGGAAAAACTGAAGGCAGACAGGGAAAAGATGAAAAACACAGTACTTGAAAAAGACAGAAAGCTGAATGAGGAGTAAGGAAATGGAAAAGTTAGAACAACTGTACGAAGGAAAAGCAAAAAAAGTATTCAAAACAGATGACGAAGATCTGTATATCGTATCCTACAAGGATGATGCGACAGCTTTTAACGGGGTTAAGAAGGGCACGATCGTCGGCAAAGGCGCCATCAACAACCAGATGTCCAACCGTATTATGCAGTATCTGGAAAAGAACGGCATCCCGACACATTTCGTAAAGGAACTGAACGAAAGGGAGACCGTAGTCAGAAAAGTTACGATCGTTCCGCTGGAAGTCATTATCCGCAACGTTGCGGCAGGTTCTTTTTCCAAGCGTCTCGGCGTACCGGAAGGTTCTGCGCTGAAGTGTACGATCCTGGAATACTCCTATAAGAATGATGAACTCGGCGATCCGCTGATCAACGATTATCATGCGATCGCGATCGGTGCCGCAACCAGGGAAGAACTGGATACCATTGCAGACTATACTTTCAAAATCAATGAACTTCTGAAGGCTCTTTTCAAAAAGATGAATATCGACCTGATCGATTTCAAGCTGGAATTCGGAAAGACATCAGACGGAAAGATCATCCTTGCGGATGAGATCTCTCCGGATACATGCCGTTTCTGGGACAGCACGACACATGAAAAACTGGATAAGGACCGTTTCCGCAGAGATCTCGGAAATGTTGAAGGTGCTTATCAGGAAGTTTTCAGACGCCTGAATGAGGAAGAATAGGCCTTTAGGCCTTTTCTTGTTTACGGAGGAAAGCAGATGAAGAAGAGTTTTAGTGACAGTTATAAAGATGCCGGCGTGGATGTGACAGCCGGATATGAATCTGTTGAATTGATCAAAAAACATGTCAGAAGGACAGCGACACCCGGTGTCCTCGGTGCGATCGGCGGCTTCGGCGGCACATACGCACCGGATCTCACAGGGATGGAAAAACCGGTATTCGTATCCGGTACCGACGGCGTCGGGACAAAAGTCAAGCTTGCGTTCCTGATGGACAAGCATGATACCGTGGGCATCGACTGTGTTGCCATGTGTGTCAACGATGTGATCTGTTCCGGCGCAAAACCGATGTTCTTCCTGGATTATATTGCCTGCGGAAAGAACATTCCGGAGAAGATCGAGCAGATCGTTGCCGGTGTGGCGGAAGGCTGTGTACAGGCAGGCTGTGCCCTGGTCGGCGGCGAGACAGCGGAACATCCCGGTCTCATGAAGGAAGATGAATATGATCTGGCCGGTTTTACGGTCGGCATCGTGGATGAGAAGAAGATGCTCAGCAATGATGCGGTAAAGGAAGGCGATGTCATCATCGGTCTGGCTTCCAGCGGTGTCCATTCCAACGGTTTTTCCCTGATCCGCAAGGTCTTCAGCATCGATAACGCGGAAGTCCTCGGACAGTATGCGGATGTCTTAGGAAAAACACTGGGCGAAACGCTGCTGACGCCGACGAAGATCTATGTCAAGCCGGTGCTGAAGCTGATGGAAGAAGTCAATGTCAAATCCGTTTCGCATATCACAGGCGGGGGCTTCTATGAAAACCTGCCGCGCGCTTTCGGTGAGGGACTGCGTGCCCGGATCGAAAAAGGCACATGGGAGATCCCGAAGATCTTTGACCTGGTGCAGGAAAAAGGCAATATCCCGGAGCGCGATATGTACAACACATTCAATATGGGTATCGGCATGTGTGTGATCACTGCGGCAGAAGACGCGGACAAGGCGCTTGCGCTTCTGAACGAAAACGGCCTGCAGGCTTCCCTGATCGGGAAGATCACAGCCGGCGATCACGATGTCGAGATCATCTGAGGAGGCCGGATGGTAAAAATAGCAGTTCTTGTATCAGGCGGCGGGACGAACCTGCAGGCCCTGATCGATGCCTCCGCAAGAGGAGAGATCCCGCATGGACAGTTTGCGCTTGTCATTGCGTCCAATGATCAGGCATATGCCCTGAAGCGGGCGGAAAAAGCCGGTATCCCGTCAGTAGTAATTGCCAGAAAGCAGTACCGGGAACAGAAGGATTTTGATGAAGCGATCGTCAGAACGCTGAAAGAATATGATATTGATATGGTCATCCTGGCAGGTTTCCTCAGCATACTGGGAAAACCGGTCATCGATGCCTATACGGACAGGATCATCAATGTGCATCCTGCCCTGATCCCGTCATTCTGCGGAAAAGGCTTCTACGGACTGAAGGTCCATGAAGCGGCGCTGGCAAAAGGCGTGAAAGTGACAGGTGCGACCGTGCACCTGGTCAATGAGATCCCGGACGGCGGAAAGATCCTGCTTCAGAAAGCAGTGGAAGTGAAAGAAGGCGATACGCCGGAGATCCTGCAGAGAAGGGTCATGGAAGAAGCGGAATGGATCCTGCTGCCGAAAGCGGCGGAACAGTTAGCAAAGGAGATAGAGGAAAATGAACGTATTTGAAGATCTGAAAAACAACAAATATCCCGGCAGAGGGATCGTGATCGGCCGTACACCGTGCGGCAGGAAAATGAGAATCGGCTATTTCATCATGGGCAGAAGCGAGAACAGCCGCAACCGCGTCTTCGTGGAAGACGGGGCAGGCATCCGCACACAGGCTTTTGATGAATCGAAGATGAAAGATCCGTCACTGATCATTTACGCTCCCGTACGTGTACTGGACGGCAGAACGATCGTGACAAACGGTGACCAGACGGATACGGTCTATGACTTCATGAAGGAAGGAAAGACATTCGCTGACGCCCTGCGCACACGGACATTTGAACCGGATGCGCCGAACTATACGCCGCGCATCAGCGCCGTTGTGGAAGGCGACAGCTACAAGATGAGCATCCTCAAGAGCGCGGACGGCAATCCGGACGCGACAGAGAGACTGTTCTATGAATATGAACATACACTGCCGGGCGTGATCCATATGATCCACACGTATGAAACGGACGGAAACCCGATCCCTTCGTTCAAAGGCGAACCGAAGACATTCGTGATGGAAAAGGAATCCTTCGATGATTTCTCCGATCATCTGTGGGAAGCACTCAATGAAGACAACAAGGTGTCCCTGTTTACACGTCAGATCGACCTTGAAACCGGCGAAACACAGACACATATTTATAATAAGAACCAGTAAAGGAGGAAGATATGGCAAAAGAACTGGAATTGAAATACGGCTGTAACCCGAATCAGAAACCCTCACGTATTTTTATGGAAGAAGGGGAACTCCCGGTAAAGGTCCTCAACGGAAGACCGGGCTATATCAACTTCCTGGATGCGCTGAATTCCTGGCAGCTTGTCAAGGAACTGAAAGAAGCCACAGGACTTCCTGCGGCTGCTTCCTTCAAGCATGTCAGCCCGGCCGGCGCAGCAGTAGGACTGCCGCTGTCGGAAGTGGAAAAGAAGATCTACTTCACCGATGACTGTGAACTGACACCGCTGGCTTCTGCTTACGCAAGGGCACGCGGTGCGGACAGAATGAGCTCCTACGGTGATTTCTGCGCGCTGAGCGATATCTGCGACAAGGAAACAGCACTGCTCATCAAGAAGGAAGTATCCGACGGCGTTATCGCGCCGGGTTATACCGATGAAGCGCTGGCGATCCTGAAGGAAAAGCGCAAGGGCGGATACAATGTCATCCAGATCGATGAAAATTACGTACCGGCACCGGTGGAAAGAAA
>CADBPK010000046.1 GCA_902796465.1 uncultured Erysipelotrichaceae bacterium
CCGCAGATCCCTGTGATAAACCGTGCGCTGAGTCCCTGTACGGCATAGGCTCCTGCCTTGTCCATGCACTCACCGGTCTGCACATATGTCCTGATCTCCTCATCGCTCAGTTTGGCAAACATGACGTCGGAAACCGTGCAGTCCAGATATTTCCGTTTACCGCTGAGGATGCATAATCCGGTAATGACCTGGTTGGTCCGGCCGCTCAGTTTCCCCAGCATTCTTACCGCGTCTTCTTCCGATACAGGCTTTCCGAGTATTTCACCGTCGATGACAACGATCGTATCACTGCCGATCACCACGGCATCGGGATTTTCCCTCAGAATGCTTTCCGCCTTGCGGAAGGACAGACGCATGATCTCTTCCTTCAGATCTCCGGAAGGATCGATCGTCTCATCGATATCCGCAGGTATGCAGGAAAAAGGAATGCCGCACAGTTTCAGCAGTTCCTGTCTTCTCGGGGATGCGCTTGCCAGAATCACGTTTTTCATAAAAAGCATTATACCGCATTCTTCCGCATACACAGTGGGCTTTTTTCTTTCCGGACAAAAAAACTTCCGGAGTCCGAAACTCCCGGAAGTATTTTTCCTGTGCTATTCCAGTACGACGTGGTATCCGTCCTGCGCATTGCCGGTCAGGATCACGCGGTAAACAAATCCTTTCATCTGTCTTACTGTTATGCTCTGGTCCACTTCATGCACATTTCCTTCCGCGTCTGTTATGGAGAAAAGGTACTGCACTTCCTCATCACGATGCTCAATATCCATTACGAAGTTCAGAATCTCGTCTTTCGCGATCAGGGATTCATCCGCATGGAGCATTCCGCCGGAAGAAGAAGTTCCGCTCTCGGTAAGAACTAACATTCCCGCTTCCCTATACGGTCCGTCCGACTTGTTGACGAGGTCGACCTCATATGCGTTCATTCTGGCGACATCATAGTTGTATTCCGTATAGCGGATATTCAGTTTGTCCATCAGCATATCCAGCTCAGCGGCGTTGTCCGCGCAGACCTTGATGTCTTTGCCGAAGAATTCCGACGCTTCCTCCGCTGTGAAGCGGATCGTTTCTTCTTTATTCCCCGCAGTAAACCTGTATTCAACATAATCCAGATTGGTGATCGTTCCCAGCATTACATAGGCGATCTTCTTCATGCAGTCTTCTTTTTCCTCAAGTCTCTTTGCCGGAATATCCTCTTTCAGGATCATTCTCCAGCCATACGGCTTCTTTTCCGTTTCCAGTTCATTTGTGAACGGGCCAAGCCAGGATTCCACATGCAGCACATCAGCCGTACGTCTGTTCTTTGACATATCCCCCATATATTCATGGGCTGTGTCATAGACTTCGGAAGCTGCCGGGGAGATTTCCTGTCCCTTATCCCATACGACGCTGCCGTTGATCCGGACCTGCTTGATGGTATCGTTCATTTTAAATGATTTCTGCGTAATACCATGGCGGAACGGAGAAGACAGTACTCCTTTGATCGTAATATCGGCGACATCCCCGTTTTCCTTCCAGGTCATATCTGTAATGATATGCGCACTGTCCATGGAATATGCGGTTACCGTAAACATCCCGTTTTCCTCGGTTATATCACAGGCGAGTGATTGTTTCGGGAGCTTTTCGCTGAGTATGAACACCCTGCAGAAGAGTGCAAAGCCTGCCAGTGCAAGCGCCGCGACCACACTGCCGATAATGATATTGCGGTTTTTCTTCCTGTTCTTTTTCAGAAAATCGACTTCTTTTTTGTCTTCTTCCCGGATTTTGATCTGCGGGGCGCGCATTTCCTCCAGGATCCTGGAACACTCTTCGCATTCCTGTAAATGTTCTTCAATTACTTTATTTGTTTCTTCACCGGTAAGTCCTTCAATATAGGACGGAAACAGATCCCGGATCACAGAGCATGGTATTTTAGTCATTGTCCAACACTTCCTTTCTCAGTTTTTCCTTGCTGCGGTAAAACGTTACCCGCGCCCAGTTCTCACTTTTTCCGAATACTTCCCCGATCTCTTTGAATGACAGATTGCCGAATATGCGGAGATACAGGATCTCCCGCATCGGTTCTGGGCATTCGTGCAGTTTCTTCAGAAGTTCGACCTTTTCTATGGAAGCCATCACTTCCGATTCTGCAGAACCCGTGATCAGGTCCGTTTCTTCCACATCTTCTGTCTGCGGATGCTTGCGCCAGTAAGCAGCGAGCTGGTTTTTTGCAATGGAACATAACCAGGTGGAAACAGAACAGCTTCCATCGTACTTATGAACAGTACGGATCGCCTGATAGAACGTTTCCTGTGTCACTTCTTCCGCGATATCGGAATCGTGCACTTTTGACAGAAGAAACTTATATACAAATGACGCGTACTGTTTGTATATCTCATCCATCGGCTCCATTCTCTTTCCCCCTTTCACTCTGTTAATGCCGGAATAACCGTTTTCGTTACAAGAAAAATACTCTTTCCGAGTATTTTTTTCATATTTTCTTTGCAAGATTTCTTCTTCGGTACTCCCGTATCCCTGTAACATCCCGGATCAGCGTCAGTTCCGGAGGCAGTTCCACCGGATCATGCCTGTCACTGACTTCCGTTTCGATCAGTGCCTCGTCTTCCATATCCGGATACAGATCCAGTTCGAAATACTGCTGATTGTAATACAGGTAATATCTTGTCTTGTGGATCGGCATGGTATGCGGATCCGCCTCTTCCAGAAGTTCCAGATACTGGTCCTCCGTCAGCCTCTTCTCCAGCTCGAGGAGTTTGCCGTTCACGGCCTTCCGGATCGTTTCATAGCATACAAAATGATCCCCGTCCCCTCTCTGATGAATGATGCACTCTTCATCTTTCGGACTGACGATAAATGTTTCAACGATTTCTACACGGTGGGAGAATGAATTGTTTTCCAGCCATTCCGTATCCGGTTTCCTGATCAGGAATCTTTTCTTTCCCCCGATCGTTCTCGGTTCGCCAAGGAACAGAATCATTTCGTTGATCAGCTTTCTCAGTTTTTCCTCAAACCCGGTGGAATTATCGATGATCTTGAAATGCGGGTGTCCGGTCCAGGCCGCAATCAGTCTGTCATCAAGTTCCCTTGCCTGTTCCGCAGTTTCATAGCGGGCTGCGTTGTTTTCCAGTGAATAGAACGATTCCGCCCCTTTCGCTGCCGTGACCAGATGAAATACCGCATCATACTGGTCAAACATGGATACAATATCACTGCCGAGATCTTCCAGCACCGCATTGAATTCCTCATCATTCATATATGCCCTGTTGTCCAGAATACCGCGGTCACATACAATCAGGATCTTTTCATCCGGCATCGTACGCGCAGCCTGTTCAAAGAGCTGTTCCTTGGTCTGCTGGAGACGGCACTGTATTTTCTGATAATCCAGATTTGTGCCGCATGTCCACGGGCATACGCCTCCGCCGATCA
>CADBPK010000047.1 GCA_902796465.1 uncultured Erysipelotrichaceae bacterium
AAGCTCGGGTAATCTGAACACACTGGTGTTCTTGGCCGAGAAGCCCCCACCTCTAAGCTTAAGCGAAGGTGGTGGGAGTATGTCACTCAGCGAATCTCCATGCCGATCGCCTGCTGTACCTGTTTCAGTTTGACGGAAGCGTACGCGGAAGCCTTTTCCGCACCTTCCTTCAGCGTCTTTTCGATCAGGTCAGAAGAGATGATCTCATTGTATCTTGTCTGGATGGTTTCCAGTGTACTGCATACGCTGTCTGCCACAGCACGCTTGAAATCACCGTATCCTTTTCCTTCGAATTCCTTTTCGATATCTTCCAGTGATTTGCCGGTCAGGGACGACATGATCTGCATAAGGTTGGAAACACCCGGCTGGTTCTCCGGATCAAAATGGACTTTGCCGATACTGTCCGTAACGGCGCTCATGACTTTCTTTCTTGCTTTCGGCAGGGGATCCAGCAGGTAGATGCATCCTTTGTCCGTTCCGTCGGATTTTGACATTTTTTTGGAAGGATCCGAAAGGGACATGATGCGCGCACCTACTTTCGGCACAGCCGGTTCCGGAATGCGGAACAGTTTTCCGTACCGGTTATTCATACGGATGGCGACATCGCGGCAGAGTTCCACATGCTGTTTCTGGTCTTCACCGACAGGGACATAATCAGGATCATAGATCAGGATATCGGCAGCCATCAGGGTGGGGTAGGTATATAAGCCGCCGGAAAGGTTCTTTTCGCCCTTGGCCTGTTTATCCTTGAACTGGGTCATGCGGTTGAGCTCGCCGAGATATGTATGGCAGCACATGATATAACCGAGCTGGGCATGCGCAGGAACATCTGTCTGCAGGAAGATCGTACTCTTTTCCGGATCCAGGCCGCAGGCGAGATACAGGGCAACGCAGTCTTTCAGATTCTTCTGCAGTTCTTCCGGATCCTGCGGCACTGTGATGCAGTGCAGATTCGCAATGAACGCGATCATTTCATATTCATCCTGGTTTTCCACAAAATGGCGCAGAGCTCCGATATAGTTGCCAAGATGGAGCTGACCTGTCGGCTTGATGCCGCTCAGCATTCGTTTCATATGATTTACCTCCAAAAAAAACACCTTTCTTTTACGAAGGGACGCAGTAACTGCGCGGTGCCACCCAACTTATCCCCGGAGGGATCACTCAATTTATTTGTTTATGCTCATAAGTGCCAATGGCATCGATATGTATCGGCAGCTCGCATCAACCGCTGTCTTTCTGAAGAGGAACATATCTTACCCCGCTTAATCAACGCAAACTCATTAAAACATATTCAAACATTGTTTTCAACTATATCCTTTTACCGTAATGGAATGATATAATAAATACTCAAAGGAGTGAGATATGATCGTTTTGTACACATCCCCGGGATGCGCCAGCTGCCGTAAAGTTAAACAATGGCTGAAAGACAGAGGTCTTCCTTTCATCGAAAAGAATATATTCAAGACCCTGCTGAACGACAATGAGATCAAACATCTGCTGATGCGGTCCGAAAACGGAAGCGATGACATCATTTCAAAGCGCTCCAAGATCATCCAGGAAAACCGTGTCAATATCGATGATATGACAACAGATGAGCTGATCTCTTTCATCAAGCAGAATCCAAGCGTTCTGAAACGTCCGATCATCATCAGCGAAAACAACTTCCAGGTAGGATACGACGAAGAAGAGATCGGCGTATTCGTCCCCCAGGAACTGCGCAATGTTGCGGCTTCGCAGTGCACAATAGAATGCCCGAGTTATGTGACATGCGCAAATGTCAGAGAAGACGGTGTTAAGTAATGACTTGCGTCTTCTTTTTCGTATCATGAGGATTTTTATATGAAAATACTTGTAGGATTATCCGGCGGCGTAGACAGTGCCGTCGCAGCATATCTTCTGAAAGAGCAGGGGCATGATGTCACCTGTGCTTTTATGCGCAACTGGGATTCCGCCAGCAACAACGACGTGGAAGGGAACCCGACCGTGAATGATGATGTCTGCCCGCAGGAGACCGATTATCAGGATGCTGTAAAAGCAGCTGAAAAACTCGGTCTGCCGCTGATGCGCGTCGACTATATCAAAGAATACTGGGATGATGTATTTGAGACATTTCTCAGCGAATATAAAAAGGGGAGGACACCGAATCCGGATATCCTCTGCAACAGATATATCAAATTTGACCGGTTTTATCACTTTGCGGAAGTACACGGTTTTGAAAAGCTCGCAACAGGGCATTACTGCGACCTGACAGTACGGGACGGAAGGCCTGCGCTGTATAAAGCTTCCGACCGGAACAAGGACCAGTCCTACTTCCTCGGCGAGATACGCCGCGAAGTTCTTGACCATATTCTTTTCCCACTTGGCAAGGTAACGAAACCGGAAGTGCGTAGGATCGCGCATGAACTGGATCTTTCCGTAGCGGACAAAAAGGATTCCACCGGCATCTGTTTTATCGGTGAGCGGGATTTCCGCCGATTTCTCAGCAACTATCTCCCGATGAAGCACGGCAGGATCATCAATATCGAAACCGGGGAAACGGTAGGCGAACATAAAGGCGTACTTTACTATACTGTCGGACAGCGGAAAGGTCTGGACATCGGAGGCATCGGCCCGTTCTTCGTGGCAGGCAAGGATGTTGTCAGAAACGAACTTTATGTAGTCGGTGCCGGTCATGAAGACCTGCTGTATTCCGATGCCTGTCTGGTAGAGGATGTCAACTGGCTGATGGATGAATGCGATACGCTTGCCTGCACCGCCAAATTCAGGTACCGCCAGCCGGACCAGGATGTAGTTCTGGAATGGGTTGATGCGTCCCATATCCTCCTGAAATACCCTCAGACCGTCCGCTCCGTCACCTGCGGACAGGAAGCTGTGGTATATGATCACGACGCTGTCCGGTGTGCGGGCAGGATCTGTGCAGTATATAAAAACGGCAGGGATATCTCTGAAATCATAAAAGGAATGATGCAGAATGCGGGATGAAGCTGTCACATTAAACGGCAAAGCGGTTCATATTGTCTTCCGCAGTGAAGACACTTTTTATACTGTCATGAAGTTCCGGATCAATGATGAATTTGAAAAGATCATCACTGTGACAGGCATCATGCCCAGTGTGGAAAAAGAAGTCCTGTATGATATCACCGGACATTATACCGAACATCCGAAATACGGCATGCAGTTCCAGATGGAAACATACCAGCGCTCTCTGCCGGAGGAAAAAAGCGGCATTATCCGGTATCTGTCCGGCCCGCTCTTTCCGGGCATCGGAAAGAAAACAGCCGAGAAAATAGCTAAAACGCTTGGCACTGACTGCCTGAAAATGATCAGGGAAGACTATCACTGCCTGGAAACCGTGGAAGGCCTGAATCCGGAAAAGATCAGGATCATACATGAAGGCATGCAGAATGAAGACAACGGACTTGAAGAACTCGTCCGCTTCCTGAATATCCACGGGATCGGCATCCGTAACCTGATCCGCATCAACCGGGTATACGGACGCCGGGCGCTTGACAAGATCAGGGAGAATCCATACCGCGTCATTGAAGAATGTGACGGATTCGGTTTCGCTACAGCAGATAAGATCGCAATGCATCTGGGATTCGCTGAAGACGATGAAAGACGTCTTTACGCCTTTTTCGTATCTCTTGTTATGGATCTGTGCATGGCAAAAGGTGATTCCTATGTGACCGCGGATGAACTGTTCGAAGCATTCCGTAAAAAGACTAAAGGCATCGAAACAGATCCGGATGCACTGCTCGATCAGGCTGTACTGAGAAGAAGCCTCCATGTGGAAGATGACAGGATCTATGCCATCAGCCAGTACGAAGCGGAGAAATACACAGCGCACTTTCTGGCTAATTTCCCGTTTAAGGAACTGGATCCATTTGACGAAGATCTTCTGGAACGTTATCTGGAGTCGTTCAGCGCCTCGATTAACATTGAATACGACGAGATCCAGAAACAGACGATCCGCTCTGTCATGGATCATCCATTCTCTATTATCACAGGCGGTCCCGGCACCGGCAAAACAACGATCATCCGGGCGCTGACGGAAATGTTCCGCAGACTGTATCCTGCCAGCAATGTCATATGTGCAGCTCCGACCGGAAGAGCGGCCAAACGCATGTCGGAAATGACGGAAACCGACGCTTCCACGGTACACTCCATCCTGCAGTGGGATCTGGAAACGAATACCTTCGGCAAAGATGAAAACAATCCCCTGGAAGCAGACATCCTCATCGTCGATGAGTTTTCCATGGTCGATATATGGCTTTTCTACAACCTCCTCAAAGCAAGCGTCAATGTCCGCAAGATCATCCTGATCGGCGATGAAAACCAGCTTCCGAGCGTCGGCCCGGGCTGTGTCCTGCGTGACCTGACGGCTTCCTCACTGTTCCCGGTCAGCCGTCTTGAAACGATCTACCGGCAGAAAGAGGGAAGTGATGTCATTGCCCTTGCGCATGATATCCTGCATGATGAAACCGATCTGGACAAATACAGGAATGAAGTGGCATTCCTGGAATGTGATTACAAGGATCTGCGAAACCGGATCGTATTCATCGTCCAGAATGCACTGGATAAAGGATATGACATCGATGATATCCAGGTTTTATCCCCGATGTACAGCGGCAATGCCGGGATCGATGTGCTCAATAACACACTCCAGGCCGCTTTCAATCCGCCGGATCCGTTCAAAAAGGAGATCCGCATCGGCTACACACGCTTCCGTGAAGGAGACAAGATCCTGCAGTTAAAAAACCAGCCGGATGATGATGTATACAACGGGGATATCGGTATCCTCGCCGAAATACTTGAAGCAGATGAAACAGATACGGGAAAGAAAACACTTGTGGTGGACTTCAACGGTATTATCGTGGAGTACACCCAGGAGACCTGGAATCATATCACACTTGCATACTGCATCAGCGTCCATAAATCACAGGGCAGTGAATACCCCATCGTCGTCATGCCGTTTACCGCCCAGCATACGGTCATGCTGCAGAGAAAACTGATCTATACCGCTGTTACCCGTGCCCGTAAAGCCCTCGTCATGCTTGGTGACAAACAGGCATTCCTGAAAGGCATCAGTACAATGGAGCGGCATGTCAGGAATACAACCCTGCAGCAGAGACTCGGTAAAATGATGCAGTCCCCGGACCCGTTCGCGGATCTGACCGATTACGAATAAATGTTTAATGGGGGAGACTCATGCGCATCGGACTGGTTTCATACAGATGTGAAAACAATAATATTCCTTTTAATTTGCACCAGATCGAAAGCGCTCTGAAGGAAACGAAAGGAAAAACGGATCTTCTTTGTTTCGGCGAAGCATTCCTGCAGGGATTTGATTCACTGATCTGGGAGTATGAAACAGATCAGAAAACTGCTGTTGCTGCAGATGGCGAGATCATACAGCAGCTGTGCCGATGGACAGAAGAATACGGGACAGCTCTGCTGACCGGTTATATTGAGAAAGCAGATGATAAGATCTATTCATCCTGCATCGTTATCGCAGAGGGAAATATCCTGTTTAATTACCGTAGGATAACGAAAGGATGGAAAGAGTACCGCCGGACAGATTCACATTACTGTGAAGGATCAGAAGTCAGTTCTTTTCGTTTGCACGGCACCAATATACGAATTGCTTTATGCGGTGATCTGTGGGATAAACCGGATCGGTTCAAAACAGATGATCTTCTGATATGGCCGGTATATGTAAACTATTCTGTCAGCGAATGGGAAAACGGTATCCTGACGGAATATGCGCTGCAGGCTTGTAAAGCAGCTTCCCGCACACTGATGGTCAACCCGCTTGATACAGATCCCGTGAATCATGGCGGAGCCTTCTTTTTCCAAAGCGGAAAGATCAAAGACAGTATTCCGTTTGACCGGGAAGGGATACTTATCGCGGAAATATAAAAAAGCTTTCGCTTTACTGTCCTCAGGGCAGCAGGTGAAAGCTTTTATAAATTCAGGAAAGATCTGACAGCGCCGGCAGCGTGATAGCCTTCGTTGTAAAGATTTGTAATTCTTTTTTTATCTTTAAGGATCGTCTGGATCGCTGAGATATTTTCGGGAGCCAGTATCAGCAGGCGCCCCGCATCCTGCATATTGAGAGCCAGGTCGATCTCGGTGTTGTACATGTCGCTCAGTCTTTTCATCTGCTGTGCCACATCCGGATACTGACTGCCGAGCATACGCAGAAGGAACTTATCACGCTTCTGGTCCCTGCGGTAGGAAAGGGGGCGTGCTGTGATCAGGATGACTTTCTCACAGCCATCATTGAAAGCCTTCATAAAGGGCAGGGGATCCGAGATATATCCGTCATAATATGTTTTTTCGTTGATCGCATACGGCTCATTTAGGACAGGAACCGAATAGGAGGCCTTAATCGCAGACAATCCGTCTGTTTCCGGATCCAGCATATCAAAATAATGCGGCATCCCGGTATCGGCCTCTGTAGCGAGAATATAGAAATTATTAATCTCTTTCCCGGTCTGGTCATAGGCAAACGGATATTTGGTAAACTCGCTGAATGTTTTGTCATACAGAAGATCCATATCGATCAGGTTGTTTTCCGTGCCGATATTCCGGATGTTCAGATATTCCCGGCGTGAAGCGTAATCATAGTAAAACAGATAGGATCTGCCTTTCTGTCCGGCAAAATAGGAAATCAGATTCGTGCCGCCAGAAGAACTTCCAATGCCGTAATCAAGACGGATATCATGTTCTGTCAGGTAATCCATAACACCTGCACCGAAAACACCGTTGATATTTCTGCTTACATCAATAATTCCGATCATATTCCTGGTTCCTTTTTATTATCATCTCTGAAAATCACCTGTCTGTAAAGGCAGGTGATCTTTTCTTATGAATTGTACTGCTGTTCTACGAGCCTGTCAGTGCTGTAGCTATGACGCAGTTTCGGTTTGTCGATCTTTCCGGTCGCATTGCGGATGACATCGGCGAAGATCAGTTTGCGCGGACGTTTGTAACGCGGCAGGTCTTTGCAGAACTCATTGACTTCATCCTCGGTGAGGGTCATGCCTTCCTTGACCTGGATGATCGCTGCTGCGATTTCTCCCAGACGTTTGTCCGGAAGACCGATAACGGCAACATCATGGATCTTGCTGTGGGCAGCGAGGAAACTTTCGATCTGAACCGGATACAGGTTTTCACCGCCGGAGATGATGACATCTTTCTTTCTGTCGACCAGATAGATAAATCCGTCTTCGTCCTGACGGGCCATATCACCGGTATGCAGCCAGCCATTTTTGAGCACTTCGGCAGTTGCTTCCGGGTTCTTGTAATATTCAACCATGACGCCTTTGCCTTTGACACAGAGTTCGCCGACTTCGCCGGGTTTTACTTTATCGCCTTTTTCATCAATGATCTTCGTCTTCCAGTTGTAGCCCGGAACACCGATCGCACCAACTTTATGGATATTTTCCATTCCGAGATGCACGCAGCCTGGTCCGGTGGATTCAGATAAGCCGTAGTTTGTATCGTACTTGTGGTTCGGGAAGTATTCCAGCCAGCGCTTGATCAGGCTCGGCGGTACAGGCTGTGCACCGATATGCATCAGGCGCCACTGATCAAGACGATAGTCTTCCTTTTTCAGCTTGCCGGAATCCAGTGCAGCAAGGATATCCTGTGCCCACGGCACCAGGAGCCAGACGATCGTGCATTCTTCATTGGAGACAGCACTGAGAATGTTTTCCGGTGAGTTTCCTTTCAGAATGACAGCTTTGGAACCTGTATACAGCGAACCGAACCAATGCATTTTGGCACCAGTATGGTACAGCGGCGGAATACAGAGGAAGTTGTCTTTTTTGGTGGTTTCATGATGTATTGCTTCCATCTGTGCAGACTGTGACAGCGCTTCATGCAGAAGCAGGATCGGTTTCGGGAATCCGGTCGTGCCGGAAGAGAAATAGATGGCTGCTTCGTTTTTGTCTTCGATCAGGATCCTCGGCGCAACGGAAGACGCGTAGGAGGAGAGACGGAAATAATCTTCCGCATAGGACGGGCACTGGTCGCCGACATAGATCAAGAGAGTATTCTTCTTGATCTTGTTTGCGATATCTTCTATACGGCCGATAAACTCCGGACCGTAGAACAGTACATCCGCATCGCTGGCTTTCAGACAGTAGTCAATTTCTTCAGCGGTAAAACGGAAGTTCAGCGGAACAGCGATCGCCCCGGATTTCAGGATACCGAAATAGATCGGCAGCCATTCCAGACAGTTCATCAGCAGGACTGCGCATTTCTGGCCGGGTCTGATTCCTTTTTCAATCAGCATATTGGCAACACGGTTTGCCTTTTCATCAAAGACAGCCCATGTAATGGATCTTCTGTAGAAGGATGGAGAAGTCGGCTGGATCAGTTCATATTCTTTCCAGGTGACTCTCTGTTCTTCGCGGATCTGTGGGTTGATTTCAACTAATGCGACTTCTTCGCCGTATAATTTGCTGTTGCGTTCCAGCAGGTCTGTAATAGGCATGATGTTTTTCTCCTTTATTTATAACATGCAGCCAGCTTTTCAAATGCCGGCAGTGAACGTCTGATCATATCGGTTGATACACAGTAGGCAATGCGGACAAAACCGGGTGTTCCGAAGCTGTCTGCCGGAACCAGGAGAAGTCCGAATTCCTTTGCCTTTTCGCTGAATGCGCCGGCATCTGCCACCGGTGATTTCACGAAGAGGTAGAAGGCACCGTCCGGATGGATGCAGCTGAATCCCATATCCGTCAGGGCATTGTAGAGCAGGTCGCGTTTTTCCTTATATTCGTTCAGATCTGATACAAGACCCGTGCATTTTTCAATGACATGCTGCATCAGGCTCGGTGCGCACACATAACCCAGTGCTCTTCCGGCGCCGCAGACAGCAGCATATATATCAGATGACTGATCAACAGCTTCCGGCACAAGGACATAGCCGATTCGTTCGCCCGGAAGGGCCAGGGATTTACTGTAGGAATAACATACGATCGTATTCTTATAATAATTCGGAATGAACGGAACCTTGATGTCATCGTATACAAGTTCACGATACGGCTCATCGGTGATCATATATACCGGATGTCCGTATTCCTTTTCCTTTTCATTCAGAAGGGCAGCCAGTTTCTTTATGTTTTCTTCCGTATAGACAACACCGGAAGGATTGTTCGGTGAATTGATGATGAGTGATTTCGTATGCGGTGTGATCGCTCTTTCCAGAAGACCGAAGTCGATCTGGAATGTATCCGGATCACTGGACACTTCAACCAGTTTTGCGCCGGTCGTTTCGGTAAATACCTTATATTCCGGGAAGTAGGGCGTGAACGCGATCACTTCGTCACCGTCCTGATACAGCGCTGTCAGAATGATCTTTAGCGATGCGGCAGCACCGCAGGTGATATACAGGTTTTCTTTTTTAACATCGCATCCGAAGCGCTTGTTCAGATCATCTGCGATTGCCTGCCTTGTATTTGGATCTCCCTGGGCGGAAGTATATCCGTGCAGATAGATATCGTCATGTGAAGCGAGCAGTTCCCTGATCGTTTCATTTACTTTTTCAGGAGCGGGAACATTAGGGTTTCCGAGAGAGAAATCAAATACATGATCCGGACCGGCTTCCTTTCTCAGCTGGTTGCCGTATTCAAACAGATCCCTGATGACGGAACGGTTCGTCCCGTATTTTTTCATCTGATCATTTACTCTGTTCATCATTTCCTCCCGCGTATGCGCTCATACGCCATTTCTATTCCTTCTTTATCATCATTGAGCAGCCGGTTCACACGGGAAATTGTTGTCGTGGAAGCTCCGGTTACCTTACTGATTTCCTTATAAGTCTTGTTTTCTTTCAGCATCTCGCCGACCTGGAATCGCTGAGCAATGGAAAGAAGCTCATTCGGTGTGCACAGATCTTCAAACAGGGCATAGCATTCATCAACTGTTTTCAGACTGAGAAGGGCTAGAAAGAGATCTTTCACCGACTCATCGTGGATGTTGTGTTTCATAATTCCTCCTGAAATACTAAACAACGGCAGTTTATCACACTAAAGCGATAAAGTCAAACACACAGAACATGATTTTGAAACAATGAAAAAAAGTTGAAAAATATTTGAAAAAACACTTGCGTTTTCAGAAGTCACCCTTTACACTTTAGGAAGTCAACGCTTTAGCGCGTTGCAGTGCATCACAATTCTAAATCTGAAAGGGGATTCTATTATGTTTATCAAAGTATTACTGCTCGTACTGTTTTTCGCCACAATGGTCTTCGTCGGCTTTTACTGCCGCAGAAATTCAACAGATGTCAACGGATTTGTATTAGGGGGCAGATCCGTAGGTCCATGGATCAGTGCTTTCGCATTCGGTACATCTTATTTCTCCGCAGTTATCTTCGTAGGTTATGCAGGACAGTTCGGGTGGAAATACGGAATCGCCTCAACCTGGATCGGTATCGGCAACGCCCTGATCGGCTCACTTCTTGCCTGGGTCATCCTCGGCAGAAGGACCAGGATCATGACGCAGCATCTCGACTGCCGCACCATGCCGCAGTTCTTCGAAAAGCGTTTTGGATCCATTTCGCTGAAGTTATCTGCTTCTATTATTACATTTATCTTTCTGATTCCTTACACTGCCTCCCTGTACAACGGTCTTTCCCGTTTATTCGGAATGGCATTCAATATTGATTACTCCATCTGTGTTATCGTCATGGCGATCCTGACGGCTGTATATGTCATCGTCGGCGGATACATGGCTACTGCAATCAACGATTTCATCCAGGGCATCATCATGC
>CADBPK010000048.1 GCA_902796465.1 uncultured Erysipelotrichaceae bacterium
GCAATCGTTACTGAAGCATATAAAGACAATCCTCCGCTGGTGGTTGCACTCTTAAGAGGATCTGTCCCGTTCCTGGCAGAACTGATCAAGCATATCGATCTGAATATTGAATATGACTTCATGGATGTTTCCAGTTATGTCGGTACGGAGTCGATGGGTGATATCCGTATTCTGAAAGACCTGGATACTTCCGTAAAGGGAAAAGACATCCTGCTGGTTGAGGATATCGTGGATACCGGCGCTACGATCAAGGAAGTTATGGGACTTCTCCAGAGCAGAGGCGCAAGAAGTGTCCGCATTATCACGCTGCTGAACAAGCAGGGAAGAAGAAACTGCAATGTCAAGGCAGATTACATCGGATTTGAAATCCCGGATGAATTTGTCGTAGGATATGGTCTGGACTTCAATCAGAAATACCGCGCGCTTCCTTATGTCGGTGTTCTGAAAGAAGAATGTTATACAAGCAAGGAGTAATTGATTAATGCAGAAAAACAATAAGATACTGTACTATCTTCCGTATCTTGTCGTACTGCTTCTGGTATTGTCCCTGTTTACCTGGACATCCGGGTCAACCACTGAGTCGATCGGTTATCAGGAGCTGAAAACAGTACTGAAAGAAGAGAAGATCACACAGGCATCTCTGTCCGTCGGAAACAACATCACGACAGTCAAAGGCGTATATACGAAGAATGACAAGAAGGTAACGTTTACTTCTGCTGTTCCGTCCACATCCGGTGAGATCGACGAGATCCTGGATGAACTCAACAGCACGAAAGTTACGATCGTAGACGCGAACGCTTCCAACGCTTTTCTGGATGTGCTGATTTCCTTTGTCCCGTTTATCCTGATGGGACTTCTGGCGGTATGGATGATCAACCGCATGAACGGTGCGAACGGCGCCAATGCCAAGGCGTTTGAGTTCTCGAAATCGAGAGCACGTCTGGAAGGGAAAGTCCGTACGCGTTTTGATGACGTGGCAGGATGCGACGAAGAAAAACAGGAGATGGCCGAGATCATCGACTACCTCAAATATCCGAAGAAATTCCAGAAGATGGGTGCCCGTATTCCGAAAGGAATCCTGCTGGCCGGTCATCCGGGTACCGGTAAAACACTGCTTGCCAAGGCAGTTGCCGGTGAAGCAAATGTGCCGTTCTACAGCATTTCCGGTTCCGACTTTGTCGAAATGTTCGTCGGTGTAGGTGCCAGCCGTGTCCGTGACATGTTCAAGAAGGCACAGCAGACGGCCCCGTGTATTATATTCATTGATGAAATCGACGCAGTCGGCCGTCAGAGAGGCGCCGGCTTCGGCGGCGGTCACGATGAACGTGAACAGACGCTGAACCAGCTGCTCGTTGAGATGGATGGTATGGAAGAAAACACCGGTGTTGTGGTCATTGCCGCAACGAACCGTCCGGATGTTCTGGATCCCGCGCTTCTGAGAGCCGGCCGTTTTGACCGTCAGATCACAGTTGCACTGCCGGACCGCAAGGGCAGATGTGCTATTCTTGCCGTTCATGCCCGGAATAAACGTTTTGCAAAAGATATCGATATGGATGCGCTCGCCAAGAGGACGCCCGGATTCTCCGGCGCGGATCTTGAAAACGTTCTGAATGAAGCAGCGATCCTCGCTGTCCGTGAAAATCTGGATGAGATCGGCATGGCGCAGATCGATGAAGCGATCGACCGTGTCATGATGGGACCGGCAAAGGTCAGCCGTGTCTATGACGAAAAGACTAAGAAACTGGTTGCCTATCACGAAAGCGGACATGCCATTATCGGCCTGTTCCTGGAGAATTCCAATGTTGTCCAGAAAGTTACGATCATCCCGCGCGGTCAGGCTGGCGGATATAACCTCATGACCCCGAAGGATGAGAAGATGTTAAGCACGCGGAATGACCTGCTTGCCAGCATCACTTCCTATATGGGCGGCCGTGTTGCGGAAGAACTGTTCTTCGATGATGTTACGACCGGTGCGGTCAACGACTTCGAAAGAGCCACGAATATTGCGAGAGACATGGT
Source organism: uncultured Erysipelotrichaceae bacterium (assembly GCA_902796465.1). Lineage (GTDB taxonomy): Bacteria > Bacillota_I > Bacilli_A > Erysipelotrichales > Erysipelotrichaceae > Bulleidia. The sequence goes on from CADBPK010000048.1 coordinate 2,020, forward strand.
TACTCTCTACGGTATGAGTGACCTCGGACCGATCAAATATGACTCCGGAAATGAAAATGTATTCCTCGGCCGTGATTACAACTCACCGAGCAATGTCTCCGGACAGGTTGCCTTCGAGATCGATCAGGAAGTACGCAAGATCGTCAATGAATGTCATGAAAAGGCAAAAGAAATCATCAGGGCACATAGTGATGAACTGGAGCGTATCGCTCATGCCCTGATCGAATATGAAACACTGACTGCCGAACAGATCCAGAGAGTTGTAAAAGGGAAATCCATCGCCGATGACTTCAGTCATAAGGACGATGAACCGAAGAACCCGCTGGAAGGCAGGGAAATCGCCGAAGTAACGGAATAAACATGAAAGAGAAGCTCCGGCTTCTCTTTTTTGAAAGGATGTATATATGGAAGAAAATACAAGTCTGATCACGGGGATCCTGACAGGGATCGCTCTTGGATTCCTGATGGCTGCAGGTCTTCTGGTCCTGATCCGCATCTGTGATTATCCGCTTTTTGATCTTCGCTTTTATGTGATCCTGATCATTGCGGCATTTCTGCCGTTCTGTCTGACATTTCTCAGACGCATGCCGGTAAATATTAAGATGGTAAAAATCATCATGACGGC
>CADBPK010000049.1 GCA_902796465.1 uncultured Erysipelotrichaceae bacterium
CGGAATACCGTATCCAGTACCTGGTACTTGTTTTCATAATGCCCGTAAAAGGCATTCCTGGAGATGCGGGCCTTATTGCAGATATCCTTGATGTGGATATCCTCCATATCATACTGCGCCGCAAAAAACATAAACGCATCAATGATCAGTTCTTCTGTCTTGATATACCGCAGATCTGTTGCTTTCATTATAAAACTTCCTTAAATGACACTTTGTTTCCCTGTGTACCTTATCTCACATTGTTTTTTCTTTGTCAATTGTAAGGGGACTTTTACTGCTGATATATTGAAATCAGAGAGATGAGCAAGGATTTCCGGACAATATAATCCAATCAGAAATCCCTTTCATCATGCGCTTAAGCATTAAGGAGGACACAATTATGCGCTTCAACAAAACATTTTCCCCGTACAGGATCGGCAGTGTTGACATCAAGAACAGACTGATCATGCCAGCAATGGATTCCGGTGTATTCGATCAGAAAGGTTTCGTTTACCAGCCGACTCTCGACTATTACGGAGCACGTGCTGCCGGTGGTTTCGGACTGATCATTATCGAGATCACAGCAGTTGAACCTTCCGGCGTAGGTATGCCCTGCGAGCCTGCAGGATGGACAGACGAATGCATCCCCGGCATGACAAAGCTCGCTTCCGTTATTCACGAACACGGCGCAAAGACCATCGTCCAGCTGCACCATGCAGGACGTGAAACGGTTTCCGTATTATCCGGAAAGGTCGTCGCACCGTCTGCTGTACCATGCCCGACAAACCGTGAAACACCGAAAGAATTCACGACAGAAGAAGTCTATGAACTGATCCAGCACTATATCGACGCTGCCGTCAGAATGAAGAAGGCAGGATTTGACGGTGTCGAGATCCACGCTTCCCACGGCTACATGGGCGGCCAGTTCCTCTCCCCGCGTTCCAACAAGCGTGTTGACGAATTCGGCGGCGGCGTAGAAGGCCGTGCCTACTTCATGAAGCTTGTATGCGAAGGCATCAAGAAAGCATGCGGCGAAGACTTTGCCGTAACGACAAGACTTTCCTCCAAGGAAAACAGGATCGGCGGTCTCGAAATGGAAGAGACGATCGTATACGCAGCGATGCTGGAAGAATACGGTTATGACGCCCTGCATATTTCCGCAGGTACATATGAGACCTGGGAGACCATCGTTCCGCCGACCGCATGGCCGTCCGGATGGAACCTCGCAAGCGCAAGAAGGATCAAGGAAGCAGTTGATATCCCGGTTATCTCCGTAGGTCTGTTCCATGATCCGTGGACCATTGAAACAGCGATCAGACGCGGTGACTGCGACGCCGTTTCCCTCGGCCGTCAGTCCATCGCTGATCCGGAATTCCCGAACAAGGCTGTCGGCGGTGCCGTTGAGGACATCATCCCGTGTATCGGATGCACGCAGAGATGCATGGAATTCAACTATCCGGAAAACCTGATGCCGGGCGACTGGGGTGTCGGATGTATGTACAACCCGCAGTCCAGCCACAGGGCTGACAGAATGCTCACAAAGACAGATGCCCCGAAGAAGGTCGTCGTTGTCGGTGCAGGTCCTGCCGGCCTCACAGCAGCCTGGATGTCCGCATACAGAGGACATGATGTTACCCTCATCGAAAAGAACGACAAACTCGCAGCCGGCGGCCAGCTCCGCATCGGTGCGTTCCCTCCGTTCAAACAGCCTCTGACAAGGGCGATCCGTTACATGCTGCACATGTGCGAAAAGAACGGTGTTGAGATGAAGTGGAACACAGAAGCCACACCGGAACTCCTCAAGGAACTCAAAGCTGATGTCATCATCATGGCAACAGGTGCGAAACCATCCGTTCCGCCGATCAAGGGCCTCAAGGAAACAGGCGTTGTCCTGGCAAACGATGTCCTGCTCGGAACACCGGTACTCCAGCAGTCCGCACTCATCATCGGCGGCGGCGAAGTCGGTGCAGAAACAGCAGAATACGCGACAGACTACTGCTCCAGAGTTGCGATCGTTGAGATGCTGCCGGAAATCGTTCCGACGCTCTACCTCACAGTCCGCAACGCTATGCTGAAGAGAATCAAGGAAGAAGAGATCGAAGTCTACACAAAGACAAAAGTCCTCGAATTCATCCCGGGCGGCGTAAGAGCTGAAAAAGACGGCGAAGAGATCACTCTCGACGGCTTCGACACAGTCATCCTCGCCCTCGGTTCCAAACCGTATGTACCGTTTGACGCAGAAGGTCTGGCAGACAAAGTCTATGTCATCGGTGACGCAGATGCAGTCAAGGATGCCAAGTGGGCGATCTACAAGGCATACCGTACCGCAATGGAGATCTAAATCATGAAAGTCAGTGAGATCCTCGAAAAATACGTTGCAGGATTAAATTCCGGCAACGCTGACCAGGTCGCAGAACTGTATGCGGAAGAATGTGACTTCGTAGACGGCGGCGCAAGACCGTTCGGATTCCCGGATGTCGTTGCCCACGGAAAAGAAGAAGTACGTGCCGCATTCAAAGGCGTATTTGAAACTTACAAGGTAGAAGCGAAGATCGTCAAACTCAACCCGAATTCCATGGAATACGACGTTGAACTGGCAGGCCTGCACATCCCGTGCATCGGCGCAGCTACCTGCAACGAAGATGGTTCCATCAGGGAATACATCGTCCGTCCCCGCTAAGCACATATTTACACTTTCAGGAAGTCGTGTAATCCCGCACGGCTTTCTTTTTGCTTATAATGAAGGAGGAGGAATACGCTATGTCAAATGTAAGGGACAGGAACGTCATCGATCTCACATATATCGAAGACGATAAGTACATACTGGTCATATCCGATGATATGGAATGGAATTTCGGTATACGGCAGGATCACGGACGTGCCCTGCAGGACAAGATCAACGACTATCTGGGATATATTGCCAGCGGCCAGGCGCAAGAAGCCCAGCCCCGAAAACGTCCTGTCATCCGGGTCGTCGGGGAATACCCCTTCAGCCGTTACTGCCTGGATTTCCTGGAAAGAGTCAGGAACTTCGTCAAAAACAAGGATGATATCTGCGATATCGAATGGACACACGCGGAAGAAAAGGAATGGAATGACGGCTTTTCCGATGATTTCGTCTTTGACCCGGAACAGGTCTATATACGCATCAAAAAGAACTGGGCAAAGGATCCCTTAAATGAAGTATCCCTGATGGCCATCGATGAAAGAGAGTGCGATTACAACAATATGCCCATGTACAGGTACATGGACAGCTTTGTATACATGTTCATGCAGGATACCGGCAAAGTATTCTCCTATCTGACATATGACATGCTGCCGGAAGGAATCGATATACAGAAACTGCAGGAGCTTGCCGTCAATAATATGTCCAAAGTACAGTACCGTTTATCCGAATCAAAACATAAAGGCATCTACGGCATTCTGGCGGGCGGTGACTTTGAAGCGGAATCCCTGCTCTTCCCGGAACTGTTCGGAAATATTGCGGAACAGCTTGGTGATGACCTGCTCATCAGCGTACCGACAAAGGACATCGTATTCATCACAAAGGCAAATGACAGAAAACTGGTAAAACAGCTTCTGAAACATGCCCGTAATATGTTTGAAACCAACCAGAAAGAAACACCGTATCTCATCTTCTGCAAAGATATCTTCTTCTATTCAAAAAAGGACGGATCTTTAACGATCCATCCCGGATTACATCTTTAATTTTACATATACAGGCAGTTCTGCGATTTATTTCCTGCGAAACTGAGCAAGAATATCTGCAGAGTCTGCTTATTATATTTTCCTGAATTATCTTATAAATAAAATACTCCCCCAAAGTTTTGTTCATCTTTCTGGGAGTATTTCATTTGTCAGTTATAGCTTAATCTTCTTTTCTGAATTCAACAATATCATTAGGAGTACAAGAAAGAATTTCACACAATCTGCTGAGGGTGTTCATGGTGATAGAAATATCGTTTTTGTACAGGGCAGCAGAGCAGGCATAATATTTTCATCATGCCCGAAAGCAGAGACCCCCGTCGGGCGGCGCAAAATTGCTGCTCTGCCGAACGTACAGCAAAAACAAGTCCAACAGAATGGTTTGATTATCATTGAAAATGACTGGGCAGATTCCAAATTACGCAAAAGCGTTTCAAAAGGATCCAGCCTCAAGACAACATATATAATCTGGGCGTATGTTCAGGCTGAGAGCCGACTGCATTCATACCCTCGTCAAACCAAACCGACGATTATATCGACTATCCTCTCATAGTCTATGTCATTCATGCCGCATCCGGCCTGGCTTTCACAATGAATCACGTTATTCCAAGAATTGAAAATGGAAATATAGGATTCCTTTTCCGGAGTGAAGAGAAGCAGACGCTTTGCCTTTTCATTCATGAGACCGGGATTGCTACAGCTGCCCCACCAGGCTGTCAGCTCATCAAATGTTTTCGGCATGTTGGAAGGATAATTCGGCGCTTCTTTGCCGAATGAAAGAAAGACAGTGAGCGGACGTCAGTCTGCACACTGCCTTTTCTGTTGTCTGCACCCTTATTCTTAAAACAAGTGTCTGGCGAGTTTATTGAGGGAATACATGATCCTGTTGCGGAACCGTTTGAAGTTCGAATAGCCGTTGGCCAGTTTCAGGATCTTCTTGATCAGAGAGTTCCTTCCCTCGATCTCGCAGAAGGAATTGAGGATCTCCGTCTTCCATTTCAAGAGCGTAAGAGAAAGATCTTCGAATTCCCGTATTCCGGAATAACGGTAATCCAGGACGATTTCCTCGAGTTCCGCCGTCAGCTTCTCCTTGTCTTTCTCTTTCGAATCGTTGATGCGGATATAGCGGTGATAGAACTCATCGGAAAGGGAAAGTTCCGGATCGATCTTCTTCATCTTCTCCGGCAGTTCGAATTCGCTCAGGACGTAATGAAAACAGAAAAGATCGCCAACATGATGTACCGCAACATCTGCCATATCTTCCTTCTTCAGCTTCGGTGCCAGTGATTCCGGACCGTATTCACGATACTTTTTTGCCCATAATCTGATTCTTTTCTCACCCCACTTGCCAAGATTCAGTCGTTCTGCGATCTGTTTGGCAGAAACCATACCGTTTATATAGTCTTCACTTGCCTTAATCTTTTCCTCATAGGATATCTTTGCTTTTCTTCCCATGAAAAATCCCACCTCCGTAGATACACTCGTTTTTGTATTTCGTGTGTCTACTTTGGCGGGATCATATCATATGATGATTTTCATACGGAACTGCTTTTTTCTTCCGGAATCAAACGTGCTGTCACTATTTTATGTGGATAATTTGTCTATTTAAGTGCAATAATTCATGTGAATGCTGTTGAATACTTCTGAAG
>CADBPK010000050.1 GCA_902796465.1 uncultured Erysipelotrichaceae bacterium
CGGATGATCTTTCAAACCCGGTGCCTGCAGTTGTTATGGTGCATGGCTCAGGTTCCAGCAATATGGATGAAAAAGTCATGAAGCTGACGCCTTTCAGAGATCTCGCGGAAGGGCTGCAGAAAAGGGAAATTGCTTCCATACGCTATGACAAGCGTTCATTTACGTACGGACGGAAAATGCTGAAGGAGAAGACCCTCATCACTGTGCGTGAAGAAACGATCGATGATGCTTTGGCAGCTGTGAAAATGCTGAAGGACGATCCCCGGATCGACAGCGGCAGTATCTATATTCTCGGTCACAGTATGGGTGCCATGCTCGCACCCCGGATCGATGCGGAAGGAGCTGATGTAAAAGGTCTGATCATGATGGCCGGATCGCCGTTCCGTCTTGAGGAGATCCTGCAGCGGCAGCTGCTGCAGCTGAAAGGTAAAAATTTTCTGATCAACTGGATCATCGGGAAGCAGTATAAAGCGTATGCGGAAAAATTTGCCAACCTGTATGAGATGAGTGATGAAGAAGCGAAGAAGACCAAATTCGGCGGCGGTACGACCCTTTACTACTTTAAGGAAATGGGAAGCAAAACAGCTTCCGATTACCTGCTGGAAAGCACAAAACCGGTATTGATCATGCAGGGCGGCATGGATTTCCAGTGTCTTGCGGATGTTGATTACAAAACCTTCCAGGAAAAGCTCGCCGGACGTGAGAATACGGTCTTCAGATGGTATCCTGAGCTGAATCATGTTTTCGTAAACGGTATCTACAACGATATTGCGAAGGTTTCAAAAGAGTACAAAGTCGAACAGCATATAGGAGACAAAGTATTTGATGACATCGCGGGATTCATATGTGACAACAGCTGATCCGCATCAGACCGTATCACTGCATGTGCCTGCGTTTGAAGAACTGTGGTTCAAACAGCGGATGCTGGAAGATGCCGGCACCATGTCCTACAACCATGCTTACGGCGGAACAATTTCATTTCCGCGTGAGAAATGGTCCGCATGGTATGACAGATGGATCAGCCATCCGGACGGGAAGCGCTTTTATCGGTATCTGAAAAACCGGGAAGGTGAGTTCGCGGGAGAATGTGCATGGCATTATGATGAAGATCGGGATATCTTTCTGGCGGATGTCCTCATATACGCACCTGTGCGCGGTAAAGGATACGGCTCCGAAGGTCTGGAACTTCTTTGCAGCACGGCACGGAGGAGCGGGATCAGGGAACTGTATGATGAGATCGGAGCAGATAATCCGGCTATCAGGCTGTTTCTTGCGCATGGATTTACGGAAGTGTACCGGGCGGATACTTATGTCATGGTGAAGAAAGACCTGTAGCGATTCATGAAACTGCAGAGGCAGACGGAGAAAACCCCGTTTGTCTTTTTCTTTATGGGAAAGCGTGTTTTCTTATTACTGAAAATCAATTAGAATATTGTTGCAGGAATATGTATGAATTGGAGGAGGATCATATGACATTGAAAACACCTCTGTATGAGGAACATGTTGCCCTCAAGGGCAGGATCGTCGATTTTGCAGGATATTTTCTGCCTGTGCAGTATCCGGGCGGAGTTATTCAGGAACACATGGCGGTTCGTGAAAAAGCAGGACTTTTCGATGTTTCCCATATGGGAGAAGTTGCATTCAAGGGAAAAGACGCGCTGAAAAATCTCAATTACATCCTGACCAATGACTATACGAATCTGAAGATCGGCAGAGTGCGCTATGGGGTTATGTGCTATGAAGACGGCGGCTGTGTCGATGACCTGATCGTATACCGTATGGCAGAAGATGAATTCTTCGTGGTCGTCAACGCATCCAACCGCATGAAGGATGTTGCGTGGATGAAAGAACACATCACCGGTGAAGTGGAGTTCAAAGATGTCTCTGACGAATATGCACAGCTCGCGCTGCAGGGACCGCTTTCTGGTGATATTCTCGGACAGTATACGGAACTGCCACAGAAGTATTACAGCTTTATCACAACACAGATCCTGGGGAAAGATGTCATCGTTTCCCAGACAGGTTATACCGGTGAATACGGTTTTGAGATCTACTGCAAGCCGGAAGATGCGCCGTTCCTCTGGAATGAGATCCTGAAGGATGAGAGGGTGATCCCGTGCGGACTCGGCGCGCGTGATACACTGCGTCTTGAAGCTTCGATGCCTCTCTACGGGCATGAAATGGATGAGACTGTCAGCCCGCTGGAAACAGGTCTTGATTTCGGCGTTAAGATGAACAAGGAATTCATCGGCCGTGAGGGCATCGCTGCACGTAAGAACAGACACCGCATCGGCATCAAGGTTACCGGCAGGGGTATCGTCAGGGAACACTGCGATGTATATCTGAACGGTCAGAAGATCGGTCATACGACATCAGGAACATTCCTGCCGTATCTCAAGGGTGCCTATGCCATGGCACTGGTCGATGAAGCATATGAACCGGGCACCGTTGTTGAAGCGGATGTCCGCGGAAGGAAAATAGAAGGCGTTGTTACGGTACTGCCGTTTTATAAGAAGGAGAAATAAACATGAACACACCGAAAGAATTAAAGTATTCCAAAACACATGAATGGGTCCGTTTCACATCCGATACGGAATGTGAAGTCGGACTGACAGATTTTGCCCAGGACGCTCTGGGTGATCTCGTATTTGTCAATCTGCCGGAAGAGGGCGCTGAAGCTGTTAAGGATGAAACGATCTGTGATGTTGAGTCTGTCAAAGCAGTTTCCGATGTTTATTCACCGGTAAGCGGAACAGTCTGCGCAGTCAATGAAGAGCTTCTGGACAGCCCGGAACTGATCAACAATGATCCGTACGGTGCATGGCTGTTCAAACTGAAAGATGTCAGTGATGCAGAAGATCTGCTGGATGCGGAAGCGTACGAAAAAGTCTGCGAAGAAGAGGAACACTGAAATGGGAAGCTATATTCCTTCAACTGCTTCACAGCAGGAGGAAATGCTGAAACAGGCCGGCTTTTCATCGATGGCGGATCTTTACCGGGACATTCCCGATGATCTGAAAGTGAAGGGCGGACTGGATCTTCCGGAAGGAAAGAGCGAGCTTGAAGCAGAGAAGATCATGCGCCGCATTGCGTCGGAAAACAAGATCTATGATTCTGTATTCCGCGGGGCAGGTGCATACCAGCACTATATTCCGGCAATCGTAAAAAGCGTTGTTTCAAAAGAAGAATTTGTAACGGCATATACACCATACCAGGCAGAGATCTCACAGGGTGTTCTGCAGTCTATTTTCGAATACCAGACCATGATCTGTGAACTGACAGGCATGGATGTTGCCAACGCTTCTGTTTATGACGGTGCGGTCGCAGCGGCAGAAGCTGTTTCCATGTGCCGGACGCCGAAGAAGAGAAAGGTATATGTTTCGGGAGCTGTTCATCCGGATACGATGAAAGTCATCCGTACATACTGCTGGGCAAATGGCGATGAAGTCATTAAATTGCCGGTCAAAGACGGGAAGACGGATATTGAAGCAATCACGGACACAGATGTTTCCTGTGTCTATCTCCAGCAGCCGAATTATTACGGCATTATTGAAGATGTAAAGGCAGCTGCGGAAAAGATCCATGCCGTCGGCGGAAACCTGATTCTGGGAATGGATCCGTTTGCGATGTGCCTCCTGCCGACACCGGCAGAAGAAGGCGCTGATATCGCTGTCGGTGAAGGCCAGCCTCTCGGGATGCCGCTGTCATATGGCGGACCATATCTCGGCTTTATGGCAACCGGGAAAAAACTGATGCGGAAACTGCCGGGCCGTATCGTCGGTGAGACTGTCGATACAGAAGGCAGAAGAGCATTTGTTCTTACTCTGCAGGCACGTGAACAGCATATCCGCAGGGAGAAAGCATCTTCCAATATCTGTTCCAATGAAGCATTATGCGCAATGACCGCTGCGGTCTACCTCTCCGCAATGGGACCGGAAGGCATGAAGGAAGCGGCAAAGCAGTGCTATGCCAAAGCGCATTATCTCGCATCCGAACTGGAAAAAGCCGGCATGAAGAGAAGATATGAAGCAGATTTCTTCAATGAATTTGTGACGGAATGCTCCGATCCGGAAGCACTTCTGAATAAACTGGATGAGAAAGGGATCCTCGGCGGCATGCCGGTGGAAAACGGGATCCTCTGGTGTGCAACGGAACTCAACAGCAAAGAAGAAATTGACAGTCTCGTCAGGGAGGTGTCCGCATGAAGACTTTGTTTGAAAGAAGTGTGCCGGGCAGACATTGTTCCATCCTGCCGGCATGTGATGTTCCGGAATGCACACCGGAAAGAACGCGTGAAAAAGCGCTGCGTCTGCCGGAACTCTCCGAAACGGATATCAGCCGGCATTACACGGAACTGGCAAAACAGACATTCGGCGTAAATGACGGATTCTATCCGCTCGGTTCCTGCACAATGAAATACAATCCGAAGATCAATGAGATCACGGCGTCATACCCGGGCTTTGCACAGATCCATCCGCTTCAGGAAAAAGCACAGGGCTGTCTGAAAGTTCTGGCGGAAGCGGAAAAGTATCTCTGCGAGATCACAGGCATGAACGCGATGTCCTTTCAGCCGGCGGCAGGTGCCCATGGTGAGCTGACAGGACTGATGCTGATCAAGCGCTACCATGAACTGCACGGGAATACGGCACGGAACAAGATCATCGTCCCTGATTCCGCTCACGGAACCAATCCGGCAAGCTCGGCAATGTGCGGATTTACCGTTGTGAATATTCCGTCTTCGGAAGACGGGTGCGTTGATCTGGATGCTTTAAGAGCTGCATGCGGTGAAGATACAGCCGGACTGATGCTTACAAATCCGAACACACTCGGTATCTTTGACAAGAATATCAAGGCTATTACCGATATCGTTCATGAAGCAGGCGGACTGTGCTACTACGACGGCGCAAACCTGAATGCTGTCATGGGAATCACAAGACCGGGTGATATGGGCTTTGACTGTATCCACCTGAATCTGCATAAATCATTCTCCACCCCGCATGGCGGAGGCGGTCCGGGAAGCGGCCCGGTCGGCTGCAAATCCTTCCTGGCGAATTATCTGCCGGGTGACAGGATCGTATGTAAAGACGGCAGATATGCATGGGAAGACAGGGGACCGGAAAGCATCGGTTCCGTCAGGAGTTTCCACGGCAATTTCCTTGTCGTCGTAAAGGCATTCACATATCTTCTGATGCTCGGTAAAGAAGGCGTTCCGGCTGTTGCGGAAAACGCGGTGCTGAACGCAAATTACCTGAAGCATCTGCTTGAAGGCACATATGATGTTGCCAATAACGGCATCTGCATGCATGAGTTTGTCCTGACGCTGGAAAACATGAAGAAGGAAATCGGCGTCAGTGCCATGGATGTTGCGAAAGCGCTCCAGGATTACGACATGCATCCGCCGACAATGTATTTCCCGCTGATCGTACATGAAGCACTGATGGTGGAACCGACAGAAACGGAATCCAAGGAAACACTTGACGCAGCAGCCGAAGCGTTCCTGGAGATCTACAGGAAGTCCATTGCAGACCCGCAGTCCATGCACAGTACTCCGCATCACTCACCGATCACAAGACCGGATGAAGTCAATGCGGCAAGAC
>CADBPK010000051.1 GCA_902796465.1 uncultured Erysipelotrichaceae bacterium
GTCAGCCGTGCTCAGTCCCATGCGGTCACCGATACATTTGCCGTTGTTTACGACGTTATAATGCGTCAGCATGACGCCTTTCGGAAAGCCGGTCGTTCCGGATGTATACTGCATGTTGCAGACATCGCCGCTCTTGACCTGCTGTGCCATCCACAGGATCGTTTCTCTGGGAACCATATTTGCCCTGTCCATTGCTTCCGGGAAAGTCAGGCACCCTTTCATGCGGAAACCGACCGTAATGATATTCCTGAGGAACGGCAGCCTGCGGCAATGAAGCGGGTTACCCGGCGTATTATTGTCAATTTCCGGGCAGATCTCATTGATGATCTGCCGGTAATTGGAATCCAGTGCAGATTCGATCATGACGAGCGTATGTGTATCCGACTGGCGGAACAGATATTCTGCTTCATGGATCTTATATGCAGTATTGACTGTTACAAGGACAGCACCGATTTTGGTGGCAGCCCAGAACGTAATGTACCATTCCGGGATATTTGTTGCCCAGATAGCGACTTTGCTGCCTGCTTTTACACCAAGGGAAACAAGTGCTCTGGCAAAGTTATCCACATCATCCCGGAATTCTTCGTATGTTCTCGTATAATCCAGAGTCGTATATTTAAATGCATACTGATTCGGGAATTCCTCAACAACACGATCCAGGACCTGCGGGAAAGTCAGATCGATCAGTTCGTCTTTTTTCCAGATGTATTCACCGGTTCCGTCATGATTGAGATAGAGCTTTCTGCGGTTGGACCGTCTGTTTTCAAACCGGTTCATATAGGAGATGAAATGTGGGAAGATAAAGGAATAGTCCTGTACATCCTTTACCCATTCCGGTTTCCATTCCAGCGAAACAAATCCATCATAGTCAATCGAAGACAACGCTTCCATCATTTCCCTGATAGGGAGTTTTCCTTCACCGATGATCGTGTAGGAATTGTCTTCTTCGCTGATATCCCGGATATGCACGAGTTTGACATAACCGCCGAGGTTGCGGATCGTCTCATCAGGTGTTTCGTTATGATCCAGATACGGATGATGCATATCCCAGAGTACACCGAGCGTATCATCCGCGAACTGGTCCAGGAGTTTCTGGAGCCTGCCTGTATCCACGAAAATGCCGCGTGTTTTGATCAGGAAAGTGATACCTGCTTCCCTTGCGGCCCTGATGATCTCCGCAAGCGCCGGCCATATAATATCTTCACTGCCGGTCATCACTTCCGCGGAGACATACGGAACGCGCATGTTCTTCGCAAGATCGATGGTCCAGAGGACCTTATCCAGGGAACCGTCCTTCCCAAGATCAAGTGACGTATCCAGATTCGGTATTTCCAGGCCGAGATCTTTCAGACTCCGCATCGAGGCAGTCATTGCGTATTTATGCAGCGGCTGTCCTTTTTCAAACAATTCAGGCCGTTTGAAAAGATCATACAGTTCGAAACCGCCGAAATGCATTTCGGAAGCGATATTTACTGTTTCTTCATAGGACAGTTCAGACCATCCTCTTGTCGAAAATGAGAGTTTCATTCATTCTCCTCCTCATACACGATCTTGTTCAGGGCATTGATATATGCGCTGATACTGGAACGTATAATATCGGTAGAAAGACCCCTGCCGGCATAGACTTTGCCGCCTGCACGCAGTCTGACGATCGTTTCACCCATGGCTTCACGGCCTTCCGTAACAGCCTGGATCTGGAAGTCATCCAGTTCATAATGTCTTCCGACGATTTGTTCGATTGCGAGGAATGCAGCATCTACGGGACCGTCGCCAAGCGCTACGCTCTCAGCGATCTCGCCGTTTTTCAGAAGACGGATATGTGCGGTAGCGGAGAACTGACCGCATGAATTGATAATAAAATCATCGATCGTATATACAGACGGAACCTGCAGGGCTGCGGAAGCCACAATGGCATCGATCTCTTTTAATGAGACCTGTTTTTTCTCAGCTGTCCTTAAGAATTCCGTATAGACCCTTACCTGGTCTTCTTCCGTCAGGTCATAACCGAGTTTTTTAGTCTCCCCGATGATCGTCTGGAGGGTATCATTCACGGTGAAATTCCGTTCTGTATTGTCCCGTTCACGCACACCTGTGTCAAACGGTGTCGTCTTTTTGCGTACAGAAGTAAAGATACGGTCCGCCTGGTCGCATACGCGTTTCAGTTCTACAGTACGGATACCGGCCTGGATATCATATTCCGATCCTTTTTTAGCCAGCATTCCGGCAAGATTTTTCAGGGATGCGTTTCCGTCCGTGAACAGGGACGTCTTGATCTCATCCGCTCCTGCGATTGCAGCGCTCAGTGAACAGGCATCTGCCAGGGCGATGTCATCGCTGCAGAAAATACCGAGCGGTGTTTTATCAAGGGACGGTACATGTTCCTTCAGGTCACGGATAAAAACAGCGGCTTCATCCGGGAACATGCTTCCGGCTGTATCGCATACGGATACGGACGAAGCACCAGCTTCAATGGACCTTTCGAGAAGGTCATAAAGGAACTCCCTGTCGCCTCTTGTGGCGTCATTTGCCGTAACGGAAACATCTTTGGTCAAACCTGCTGCGAAAGCGACTGCTTCAGCAGTCTCCTTCAGCAGCGCTTCCGGTTTTTTATGAAACAGATATTCCATTTGGACAAGGGACGCCGGAACCACGATATTGATCCGCGGTTTTACTGCATTCTGCAGCGCGTCCCATACTTTACCGATCTTATCCTGATCCGGTTCCGCATCCACACTGATCACACTGTCTTTTACTGTTTCACAGACAGATTTGATAAAAAGACTGTCTGCCTTTTCCTTTTCGATCGGACCTAGTTCGATGACATCCGCGCAGATCTTGTCCATTAGTTTCACAAGCTCGATTTTTTCCCGAAATGACAATACTGAGGCACTTGCCTGTTTGAGTGTTACATCGCTGATTTTGATCGTTCTCATGAATCTTTCCTCCCGTCTGTGTAATAAGAAAAACAATCCGGACATAAAAGTCTGATTGCATAAACTATACGACGGAATAACGAAAAAAAAAAGAAAAATGAATCTGTTTTCATGAAAATGAAGTATCATTCATTTTTCTCTTTATGAAATACTTTCATGATTTCTTCGACAAAAGCACCGGATCCTGTTTTTCCAAGCTGTACAACCAGATCGCTGACAAGTTTCTTCATTTCGGGATCTGTCTTGTTCAGCGCACTGAGCAAAGCGGAATAGGTTGCGACAGGATTCTCATGAAGCTGGAGGGTAGACTTGATGCCGGCTTCGATACATGCGTCAAAGATCGTATCAATAAACATTTTCCTTTTTTCATCGGAGATCGAACTGAGCCATCGGTTGAATACATCGATCATGAACACGCTGACGGCAGCCAGTTCTTCCGCCCTTTCAAAGGTATTACCTTTTACATTCCATGAATAAGGATCATGGGATTCCATCACTTTTTTGGATGTACGGACAATCAGGGGATCTGACTGATTCGGCAGAAGCAGTCCGATGATGCTGTTTTCAGGTACGATATGCACTGTTTTTCTGAAAACACGCTGCATCTCTTTCGTGTGCAGTATATTATCCAGAAATCCCGGACCGTCATTGGAATAGATGCAACGGATCTTCCTTCTGATGGACAGTGAACTGAAAGCACCGGCATATACAGCCAGATTTCCTCCTTTCGAATGACCGCCGGCATAAATTCTGCGGACACCGCGGCCGCATGTCCTGTTCAGATAGTCAACGGAAGTACGGTGTGCCGGTATCTCTGTATCGGTAGTCATGTAGAAATCCTCTCGCCACCCCGTCATGGAAAAATCCGTGCCCCGGAACGCCGCAAATACTGTACCTGCACCGATTTCAAATATGACTGCAGAGAACTGCAGATGGGTTTTTTCATCTGTAATACTCTCATAATCACGGCAGATCACATTTCGGAAACGTCTGCTTGCGGCAGCGGCGGTCAGAAGCGGGGCAGGATCATACAGGGTTGTCAGGGGGATCTCCCCTGCTGCCTTGTACCGGCTGTACAGTTCTTCTATGGTTATTTTTTCTTCCGGTGCGATCAGATCGTCCATATGGAGATATGCCAACGTCGAAAAAATGAGATTGTCAATCTCATTGACCGGGTCCAGAATAAAGGACAGATCACCTCTCCAGGCTATATAATCGAGCATATTTGTCATATTTTCGCTGACAGCCTTTCTTTATATCTAAAGATAATCCTCATTAAAATATACGACGGTTTCCCTTGAGGCAATTTCCCTGAGCTTGCGGACTTCATAACTTCTGATACGTCTGTATTCACCCTGTTTCAGGTTTCCCAATGTCAGGAACCCGTACTGCACCCGTTTCAGCTGCTTCACAGTACATCCGAAGTATTCCATCATACGGCGGATCTCACGGTTCCTGCCTTCCTGGATCGTGATGCGCGCTGCGGTCCTGTTTTTCTTTTTGGAACGCTCGGTAATTTCAACATTCGCAGGCAGGGTTTTGCCGTCCTCCAGGTCGATTCCTTTTTCGAGCCTGATCGCCATTTCATCACTCAGGATCCCTTCGACAACAAC
>CADBPK010000052.1 GCA_902796465.1 uncultured Erysipelotrichaceae bacterium
AACGATGAATATATAATTAAGCTGTAGTTGATATCTAATGAATATTGATGTCTTGTTTGTCGCTTGGCAATAGGGTACCGCCATAACTAAACCCGCAGACGTTACAGTTATGCGGGTTTTTGTTTATTATCCAACAGCCAATCTCACTGTCGTTATGAACAGTTGCCTTATTCAATAAGGTCATTTATCTTTGCCCATGCCGATGAGCGGAACAGATCCGAAGCGAGCCTGCAGAATTTTGTACATACAGAGAGTGCATTCCGCTTCCCATTTTTTCAGAACGTAGTATAGTAAAACACATATTATCGAAAAAGGAGAAGCGTCATGAACAGAAAAGTGAAACTGCTCAGTTATACCGTGATGTTCGCTGCGATCAACTTTGTCGTCTTTACATACGCAAAGATCAATATACCAGTCGGCAGCAGCACCGTTGCCATCCACGTTGCCAACGCTGTCGTCGTTCTCTCTGCCTGGCTGATCGGCCCGGTATACGGCGGCCTTGCCGGTGCTGTCGGACTGTCCATCGCGGACGTCCTGGATCCGCTGTATATCATATCCGCGCCGAAAACATTCTTCCTGAAATTCATGATCGGCTTTATTGCCGGCACGATGGCGAATAAGATGTCTCTTCATAAGACGGAAGATCCGAAGGCGATCACCCGGATCACCGCCGTCAGCGCCGCAGCCGGTCTTGGCTTCAACGTCATCTTTGAACCGGTCATCAGTTATCTGTACAGACGGTTCCTGCTTCGGACCGGGGCAGAAGCGGCAGCGATCCTGGCATCATGGCTGGGCGGTGTGACGGCATTCAACGCGGTTGTCTGTCTGTTTGTGTCCATCCTGCTGTATAAAGCACTCTACCGCAGTTTCCGTTCGTTTCAGGCATCCGAACGGTAAGCCGTGGGACAAACGGATATAATACAGAATAGGAGGCATACTATGACAAGACTTAACATTGGCGACACATTCCCGTCCATTACCTTCAATACAGCATACAGGAATGACCTGCGTACACCGGACATTTTCCGGGGCAGCACCGTCTTCTGGGTGCTGCGCTATATTGGCTGCACTGTCTGCCGCTATGATGTAAAGCTGCTCGCAGAGCGCTGGCAGGAATTCCGTGACAAAAACACACAGATCTATGTTCTCATGCAGAGTGACACCGCTCATGTACAGGCAGATCTGCAGAAGACGGACACTGCCCTCCCCTTCGAGATCATTACCGATCCCGAACAGAAGATCTATCAGCTGCTGTCGGTCGAACCGGCTGAGTCCATGGATGCGCTGGTCGCAGGCGTATCGAAACAGCTGCAGGAAAAAGCAAAGCTTGCCCGCCGTGCCGGCTTTTCCCACGGAGACTACGAAGGCAATGAACAGCAGCTGCCTGCTCTGTTCATCGTGAACGAAGACGGGATCGTGACCTATGCGCACTATGCCGAAACGATCATGGATATGCCTTCCATCGACGACGTTCTGTCCCTTCTGTGATGAATAACATTTCCGGTCAGTTTCAGCTGGCCGGTTTTTTTGCGTCGCCAATAAAGACTCAGGTATAAACGCCTGAGCCTTTCAAAGGAAAAAATCGATTGTTGCCCCCATAATCATTGTTATTACGAATCTTCGGCACTGTTCTGTGTCAAAATGCGGATACAAAATAAAAGCTGTCTGATGTATCTCAGACAGCTGTTTTTCCATGTTCCTTTCAGTCTTCCGGCTGTTCGCGGTCGTCTTTCCCTTTCACGTCTGCGATCTGATCCTGCAGAAGCATATGATCTACGGTGAAGTTGCTGTTTTCAGGTACATAGAATGTGATGAATGCCATATCCTGTTTGCTCATATCTGTTCCTCTCCTGCCTTTCTTTCTACACCCATACAATAGTACGCGAATCAGTACCAAACTGTTGCGTAAGCTACAATATTAAACAATCACACAAAAAATTGTAGTTTGTGTTACAATTCGATTATGCCGGTAACGATACCATCCAGATATTTTGATGTATTTGAAAAGCAGGGAAGAAGACTTCACCTGCCGGAAAACAAGATTATTTACAATGAGAATGAACGTTCGACAACCTTTTATATTGTTGCGTCGGGAAGAGTACGTGTTTATGTTTCTTCCGAAACGGGCAAGCAGACAACACTCGAAGTCCTGAAAAAAGGCAGGATCTTCGGAGATAATTCCTTCTTATCCAACGCCTACCGGCAGACGACCATTGAGACCGTCACGGAATCAGAGATCATCGAAGTCGAACGCGGCAAGGTGATCGACATTCTTGCCAGCGAAAAAGAACTGATGGTCCTGGTATTCCAGCATATCACTGAGATGACAGACCATCTGACCCATCAGATCTATTCTCTGACAAATTATAATTCAACACAGAAAGTTGCGGATTTCCTGCTGAATGAAACAAATAACGGCAAGCACAGTATTCCGTATACACATGACAATGTCGCCAGCTGCCTTAATCTGAACCGGGTCACTGTTTCCAAGATCATCAGCCGTTTTGAAAATGCAGGATGGATGGAAAGCAGTTATGGCGTAATACGTATCTTTGCGCCGGATCAGCTGCGGAAACTGCTGAAGAACACAGGCGGAAGCCGGTAATAGAGGATCAGCGCAGAAATGAATCTGCGCTTTTTTCATTATTATTCCGGGGAAGGAAATATCAATGACTGAACATACGGTCAAAATTCCTCTCCACTGCTGCTTCCAGAGCTTCCGGCTCCATCTGCCTGATCCCGCTGATCGCCTTGTAAATATCAAGTACATCTGCCGGCTCATGCCGGTGGTTTTTTACCGGGCTCTGATAAGGAGCGTCTGTTTCGGTAAGCAGCTGATCAAGCGGAACGGAGGCGATTACTTCGGCAGGTCTCTTCGCATTCGGAAACAGGACACTTGCGCCGAAGGAAATCGCATAACCGAGTCTGATGTACAGCGCTGCCATTTCCGCTGATCCGCTGTAGCTGTGTATGATTCCTCTTGCCGGATACTGTTTCAGGATCTCATAAGTATCTCCGGCAGCCCGGCGGCTGTGGATATCCACCGGCAGATCCAGTTCGGCAGCCAATTTCAGCTGGCTGATGAAAAACGCTTTCTGGTATTCCTTTGTATGCCGGTGGGAATAATAATCAAGGCCTATCTCTCCGATCATATCCGGTTTTATTTTTTCCGCGATCTCCCGGAATCGTATCATCCGTTCCGGTTTGTTGTCTTCTTCAAGATCCTGGGGATGAATTCCCATGGCAAGCTTAAAACCCGGATTTTCATTCCGCAGCCTGATTCCGTGTTCCAGATCATGTTCGCTGCAGCAGATGATGATGGCTTTTGTGACATTCTTTTCCAGCATCCGCGCGATCATTTCATTCCGGTCTTTGTCAAACTGCCGGGATCCGAGATGACAATGGGCGTCAATATATACCATAATTCCTCCGGTCCGTGTTCTTTTTTACACAGTTCCAACTCGTGTTATATCCATGTCACCTGTTCCGGTTTCAGCTGTGCTGTTCGCATGGCACTTTGGCACAGCGGTATCGTTTTCCCCTTTTTGATGAATAAAGGTACTTCATTGAGTCCGACACGGACATAATGCAGTCCTTTGGAAAGCGGTTCTTTGACAATGTGCTCCCCGCTCAGCTTTACGAATGTCATATCTTCCGGCAGATATACTGTTCTGCCCCTGACATTCTGTTCGTATACCGGTGCAATCATGCACTCCTCCCCGAGCATCAGCTGGGTCTCGCATTCACGCGCTAAAGGATCATCCGGATAATCAAAGGAAAGCGGCCGGAACATCATATCGTTCGTTTCCGCTGCTTTGCGGAACGTATCGTACAGATACGGGATCAGACGGTAACGGACCAGGACAACATCCCGGAAAGCATCAGTATGATCAAAACTGAAACATTCCTGATCCCTTGTACCCATGGCGGAATGATTGCGCATCAGCGGTGTGAAAACACCCAGCGCAAGGAAACGCAGGACAAGATCTTCCGTGGCGTTTTCATTGAAACCGCCGAGATCTGCTCCGCAGTACAGGAAGCCGCACATATTTGCGTTCACCAGCATTTTCAGGGAAAGCAGGATATGCGACCACCAGGAGTGATTATCACCGAACCAGATGCCGCCGTACCGGTGGGCTCCGATATAGGAGGCACGGGAAAACATCAGGATCTTCTCTCTGCCGAATTCCTTTTCAAAGAACTCGCCTGCTGCCCTTGTCATATTGGCACCGTACAGGTTATGCACAGCCATATGGCTGACGGTCCTGCCGTCTGCTTCGTGCGTGATGGAAGCGTAATCTTCCATGTTGTTCGACAGTTCCGAAAAGACATTTTTCAGGTAAAAGAACTTACCCAGATCCAGATTCTGACCGCGCAGTTTTCCCGCTTCTTCCAAGGCGTTTTCCAGACCCCTGACAGAATAGAAGATCGCCGGTTCGTTCATGTCATTCCAGAATCCGTCAATACCCATATCGGTCAGGAAACGGTACTGTTCTCCGAACCATGCCCGTACTTCGGGGCGCAGGAAATCCGGGAATCCGACGATGCCCGGCCAGACACCGCCTTCAAAATCACTGCCGTCTTCCGTCCGGCAGAAGTATCTCTTTTCCTTTCCTTCTTCATATACAGGGTAGCCTTCTTCTTTTTTGACGCCGGCATCGATGATCGGGATCAGGTGGATGTTCTTTTCTTTCATCTCACTGACGAGCTGTTCAAAATCCGGAAATGTTTCCCGGTTGATCGTAAAGTTTTTAAACCGCTCCATATAATCGATATCGAGATAGACACAGTCAAGCGGTATCGATGCTTCATCATATTTCCGGATGATGTTGCGCACCGCTTCGGCATTATGGTAGCTCCAGCGGGACTGCTGATAGCCGAATGCCCAGAACGGCGGGATATAGGCCTGTCCGGTCAGTCCGCGGAATTCACGCACGATCTGAATCGGTGAATCACCACTGATCAGATAGATATCGAAATCCGGGCCTTCTATTGTGATAATCACTTCATCCGGGTGCGTATATCCGATATCCCAGATGATCTCGGAAGGATAATCGATGAATATCCCGCAGGTCCCGTGTATCAGGAAATTATGTGCCGCATAAAGGGCCTGTTTTGTTTCGGTATGAAACGGATCATCACTGCACCAGCTGCGGTAGATCCATCCCCTTTTATTGATGCCGCGGGGTGCTTCCCCCAGGCCGTAGACGATTTCGTCATCTCCCAGCGCAAAGGAAAAAATAAACTTTCCGTCTTCGGTCCTGTTCGCAAAAGGATACCCTTCCATGTTTTCGGCAGGAATATCCATTACAACAGCGTCCGTAGTGACCGGGCTGCCCATCGTGTATTTTCTGATCATAATTTTTCTCCTGTCATGCGATCGTATGATCCTGCGGCAGAAAGACTGCAGTCTCCCTGTATCCGCTAAAGCCGTCTTCTATACTTTTTATACATCTTATCATAAACCGGATTCCGCCGAGCCGGAATCCTTTTTTTGATTACCCTGAAGAAACACGGACGGATCCTGAAACTTCCGGTGTGAAGAAAACCGTCACAAACATTCAGCATTTCTTCACTTGTTCTTCATCATTCCTTTTCTTTCTACCGGCATCCTTTTATCAGCAGGAAAAGGAGGTGAAACGAATGAATACCTATACAGTAATCATTCCTGCCTATTGTCCCGGAATCGGACTGAAAGACCTTGTCCGGGAACTGAAGAAACGCAATATGGAGTGTATCGTGGTCAACGACGGCTCTCCGGAGGAATATGACGATATATTCCGGAGTATATCCGGTTCCGCGGTCGTTCTGACGCATGAAATAAACCGGGGAAAAGGAGCGGCTCTGAAGACCGGCTTCCGGTATATCCTTGAGCATTACGGCAGCTGTATTGTCGTTACCGCGGACGCTGACGGTCAGCATCTTCCTGACGAAATCCTGTGTACGGCAGAATACGCAGAAAACTTTCCTGATTCACTGGTCCTCGGCACACGTATCTTTCACAAAAACCATGTTCCTTTCAAGTCCTATTACGGCAACAAGATCACCGAAACGGTCTTCCGGCTGTTTACCGGCGTGCATGTCCATGATACCCAGACCGGGTTAAGGGCATTCCACAGTTCCCTGACCGGAAAAATGCTGGCAATTCCCGGGGAACGTTATGAATATGAAATGAACCAGCTTCTTAACTGTGTGAAGGAAAAGATTCCTTTCAAAGAAAATGAGATCACAGCAGTATATGAAGACAACAATTCCGGTTCACACTTTCATCCGTTCCGGGATTCTTTCCTGATCTATAAACAGATCCTGTGTTTCGGACTTTCATCCATAGCCAGTTTCTTTGTGGATCTCTGTGCCTTTGCGTTCTTTACCCTGTTTCTCAAAAGCAGCAACGGTATCCTTGCCGCAAATATACTGGCCCGCTTCATATCCGCTGCCTTCAACTATGAGCTCAACCGCAGAGCAGTCTTCAATGACAGGAACAAACGGAAAGACAGCGTGATGAAATACGCTGCCCTGGCGCTTGCGGTCCTGGCCCTCAATACCGGGATCCTGTATGTACTGACACAGGGTCTGCATATGAATCACTTTGCCGCAAAAATCCTGACCGAGATGATCCTGTTCATCTTTTCCTGGACGATGCAACAGAGATATGTTTTCAAAACAGCACAGACAGGATGGTGAAACAATGAAGAAAAACAATACTGAACGGAAAATGTTCTATGCCGCGGACTGTATCCTGATCGCCGGCCTGATGGTCTATACCCTTCTGGATACTTTCGTGATCACGCGGACATACCAGACCGTAGACGCCCACGTGGTATCTGATACATCCGCAGCCGCAGATACGGAAAATACAGGATCCGATGATTCAACGTCCCGGAAAAGAAAGCATTCTTCCGGAAGCGGATCCGGACATGGTTCCCATGCGAAACACCGGACTTCATCTGCGGAAACGGAAACTGCAGAATCGCTGGATCTGTCTTCTTCAGATGCATCATCTTATTCCGATGACAATATCCGGATATCCATTACGGAATATACCTGCTGCGATACACAGATCTATGTCGCGGATGTGCAGCTGACCTCCGTCGATTATCTCTACGCGGCATTCGCGGATAATGCATACGGTAAAAACGTGACTGATCAAACCAGTTCGATTGCACAGGAAAACAGCGCGATCCTCGCCATTAACGGAGACTATTACGGTGCCCGGAACAGCGGTTATGTACTGCGCAACGGAACGCTTTACAGAGATACGATTTCTTCCGCTGACCAGGAAGATCTCGTCATCAATGCGGACGGAAGCTTTTCCATCATTACCGAAGGCACGGCAGATGCTTCGGAGATCGAGTCTTCCGGCTCGCTTCAAGTCTTCTCGTTCGGACCGGCTCTGATCATTGACGGCGAGATCAGCTTCAGCGCTACTGATGAAGTCGGCAAGGCAATGGCTTCCAATCCGCGGACTGCCATTTGTGAGATCGAACCTCTGCATTATCTGTTCGTGGTCGCAGACGGACGTACAGATGAAAGCGAAGGTCTGTCCTTATACGAACTCGCTCAGTTCCTGCATGAAAACTTTGACATAACAACTGCCTACAACCTGGACGGCGGCGGATCTTCCACAATGGTCTTCAACGGCAAGCTTGTAAACAATCCGACGACCAGCGGCAGCAGTATTTCCGAAAGGAGTGTAAGTGATGTTATCTGCATTGGATATTAAGAAGAACAAGCCATTCCTCATCTGGCTGGGGATCGCATTGTTCTGTATTATATTCGCATTTGTCTATGAGATGTTCAGCTTCGGTGTATATTCCATGAATATGATCCTGATGTTCCTGTACCCTCTGCTTCTGGGTGCGCTGCCATGTCTGTTATTGCATAAGACTGCCGGACGTTTCTGGAATGACGGCATCCTGCTGTTAACGGGCGGGAGTCTTCTCGCCGGTGTGCTGGAGATCTACGGCACCTCCAGTTCCCTGACAGACATGATCCGGTGGCTGGGTATTGTCTTTCTGGCGCTGGATCTCATTATTATTGTTATGAAAAAGAGGACTCCCGGATGGAACCAAAATCCGTAAGAGAATGGATCCTGCTGGTGTGCAGGTACTGACAGGATCCGAGGGCATTCTGAAGACCGGCAAGATGTTGCTGGTTTTTTTTAAGAAATTCTATCTTTTCTGCGAATAAAACAATAAAGGAGAGTCCAAAAATGGCAAAGAATGAGATTGTTTTATTTGAAACTGCAGATAAAGAAGTAAAGCTTCTTGTTGAAACAGACAGAGAAACAGTATGGCTTACAAGGAATCAGATGGCCAAGCTGTTTGAGAGAGATGTGAAAACAATAGGGAAACATATAGAAAATGCCTTGAAAGAAGAACTCGATCGTTCAACTGTCTCAAAATTTGCGACAGTTCAAAAGGAAGGCAGCCGGAAAGTAGTAAGAAACGTTGAACATTACAATCTGGATATGATTATTTCCGTTGGCTACAGAGTGAAATCAAAGCGGGGAATTGAATTCAGAAGATGGGCAAATCATGTGCTCAGACAATATATTCTGCAGGGATATGCAGCCAATGCACGTCTTCTGGCAGCACAGGGCAAAACAATTGAATTGCAGTCTCGCATCATTGCCGGCTCTTTTGAAGGAGAGGAACAGGAAGTTCTGAAAGCTGTCAATGCCTATACGGATGCACTGGCCCTTCTGGATCATTATGATCATCAGTCACTCAGCCGGCCGGCAGGAACTCGGCCTGTTTACCGGCTGACTTATGCAGAATGCAGAAAGATTATCGACCATATGGAATATACAGGAAGATCTGCTGTATTCGGTGTTGAAAAAGAAAAAGGAAAAGTAGAAGGGATCCTTGCGGCAGTCTATCAGAATGTATTCGGAAAAGAAGTATATCCTTCGCTGGAGGAAAAAGCAGCCAATCTTCTTTATTTCATGATCAAGGATCATCCATTCACGGATGGTTGCAA
>CADBPK010000053.1 GCA_902796465.1 uncultured Erysipelotrichaceae bacterium
AGGGCTTGCCATGCGGAATGAACAGTTGATCCGTTCTCTGAGCAGGAAAGGAAAATCCCCGGAAGAGATTGCGGATCTGCTGGATCTTGATATAGAACTGATTGAGAAACGCCTTCATGAAAATAATTGATTTTTATTCAGGCGCAGTGCAGAAACACCGGCTGAAGTTATACTAAGGGCAGGAAATGCCGTATAACAGAACAGAATATTTCCATATTCTCTTATCACAGAATCTGAAAGAATGAAAATGACAGTGTCTGTCATTTTTTTCAAAACCGTATATAATATACGAAGTTCGGAGGAAAAGAAGTTGACAAAGGTACTCGGATCAAGGGAAACATTTCTGGAAGCAGACAAGGAAACATCGATGGAATTCCTGCGCGATGTGAGTGATATCGTGCAGATCGAAGAATATGACAAACTGAAGGAATATACGCATCACAGGTCCACCACCCGTTATCAGCATTGTCTGAATGTAGCGTGGTATTCTTTCCTCTGGGCAAAGGGAATGGGCCTGGACGCAAAGAGCGCTGCCCGCGGCGGTATGCTGCATGATTTCTACCTCTATGATTCCAATGAGGATTATTTCAAAAAAATGGGAGTGAGCCATATTGCCCTGCATCCGAAGATCGCCCTGCAGAATGCGGAGAAATATCTCGTCCTGAACGAAACGGAGAAGGACTGCATCCTAAACCACATGTGGCCCCTCGGTGACCGTAAGCCCGAAACAAAGGAAGGCTATGTCGTATGCATGGCGGACAAGTACTGTGCCTCCATGGAATGGGGACACGGAAAAGCGGAGAAGATCGTGCCGATCGTGAAGGAGATCTTCGATTCCCTGGGCGAGAACTGAGCTCAGCGGATATTGGAACAGTAGATGTCGGCGAGTTCTTCCGGTGTCTCCGGCATGTCCGACAGCAGCCACTGCACGGCCATGTTCGTCACGGCGCCGGTATGCATGGAGAGTCTGTACCGTTCTTCCTGCGTCATACCCAGATAGGCCGGTGTATTGTGCCACATGTTCTCCAGTTCCAGCATGATCGTGCTGCCGAGATCGGAATAATGAATATCCAGAACATATCGTCTGTATTTCCGGAATGTCCGGAAAAGCCGGACGATATTTTTTTTGCTGTTGTAGTCTGATATGTCATAATCGGCGGTGCGTACATATTCTTCCAGGATGTCCCGGATCAGGGTGACCAGGATGTCGGTCTTGGATTTGTAGTTGCGGTAAAAAGAGACACGGGCTACGCCGGCGTGTTCTATGATCTCCTTGATGCTGATGTCGGCGATGCTTTTCTTATGCATCAGGTCAAAGAGGGAATCGGTGATCGCGCGCTTGACGCGAATATTTTCAGCTTTTCTTTTGTCCATAATCATGCCTTTTTTTAAAAATATATGAAACAGATATATCACATCTGTTCCATTTGCTTTTATTGAGCGTAATTTTATTATATGATACGTTTGTTTCACATTAAACAGGAAACTGAAATCATGAAAACAGCGATCGTTACGGATACAAACAGCGGAATGAGTGTCAAGGAGGGAAGGCAGAGAGGCATATATGTTCTTCCCATGCCGGTCATTATCGATGGTGAGAGTTATCTCGAATGGGTCAATATCTCGCATAAGGAAGTCTATGATTTCATGGCTTCGGGCAAGGATGTATCCACATCCCAGCCGGCACCGGGCGAAGTTCTTTCCATGTGGCAGAAAGCGGTCGATGACGGTGCGGATGAGATCGTGCATATTCCGATGTCCAGCGGTCTTTCGAGTTCCTGCAATACCGCGCGCCTGCTGGCAGACCAGTTTCCTGTTAAAGTTCATGTCGTGGACAATCACAGGATCTCGCTGACGCTGTATGAAGCGGTGCGTGATGCGAAGTTTCTGGCAGACCAGGGGAAGAGCGGGCAGGAGATCGCAGATCACCTGACAGAGGAGGCATATGACGCTTCCATATACATTACGGTCAATTCCATCGATTTTCTCAAGAAGAGCGGCCGCATTACCGAAGCCGGCGTACGTCTGGCTTCATTCCTGAACATCAAGCCGATCCTGACGATCCAGGGCGGCAAGCTGGACGCGTATGAAAAGGTCAGGGGAATGCGTATCGCGGTGCGTCACATGATGGAAGCCATCCGCAGCGATCTGGACAAGATGGAAGAAAAGACCGGGACGAAGCATTTTATCGTAGGCGCTGCCGGAACGCTCAGGACGAT
>CADBPK010000054.1 GCA_902796465.1 uncultured Erysipelotrichaceae bacterium
CCAGGGAAGCCAGCATTTCTTCATTTTCCTTTTCCACCTCATCCGGTGTCAGCGTCAGTGTAATTGTCGGTTCTTCCTGCGCCTGTGCTTCAGCTACATAGTTGTTATTGGATTCACTCATAGTAACATTCCCTTCTCCCGTTAAAAAAAATTCTATATTCAGTATAACATGCCCGAAAAAAAAGAAAGCCTATGAAATCAATTTTTCCATAGGCTCATTTTTCTTTATTCACCCGGTTTTTTGCTGTAATCGTTGGAATAGTCAAAATCTTCATCTTTCAGCAGTTCCAGATCCGCATCCGGTTCTGATGATACGCGTCTTGACTGTTTCAGGATCGCATCCTCGATGACATTTCTGGCCAGACGTCCGTTGCCCGCTTCCGCCGCGTTGTTTGCCTGTACGGTATTGAAGTAGAGTTCCAGATTGACCAGTGCCTGTTCATCGATCTTGTAGCCTTTGCTTTTGGCCTGGATCTGGGCGATCTGTACCAGTTCCTCACCGGTATAATCCGGGAAGTAGATCAGATTCGGAAATCTGGACTTCAGACCGGAGTTGGCTTCCAGGAATACGGACATTTCCTTTTTATATCCGGCAAGAATGACAATCAGGTTATCCCTGTTGTCTTCCATTGCCTTGACAAGTGTATCGATACATTCAAGACCGAACGCGTCGTCCCTGCCGCGGTACAGCGAGTAGGCTTCATCGATAAAGAGTACGCCGCCGATCGCCGACTTGATCACATTCATGGTCAGCGGTGCGGTCTGTCCGACATACTGGGCGACAAGGTCTGCCCTGGTCACTTCAACCAGCTGTCCCTGCGTCAGCGCACCGATCGCTTTCATATATCTGGAAAGCAGACGGGCAATCGTGGTTTTGCCGGTACCGGGATTGCCGGTAAAGATCATATGCTTGGATACTTCGGCTGTCTTGAGTCCCTGTTCACGCCGGATCTTCTGCATCTTGACATGGCTTTCCAGCGAATGAACATATTCCTTGACTTCCTTCAGGCCGACGATCTCATTCATTTCCGCATTCACGGCATCGATCTCTTCCTGACTGTTCTTGGATCTGGACAGCGTGATCTTCACTTCATCCAGCACGGCAGTCGGAACATCATCCTCCACCTTCAGCTGTATGGTTTCCATACTCCCGAGATTCTGTTCCAGAACCAGCTGGGAAATGGACACATAGAAATCATGATAGATGGACGAGATCGCGTCTGCCCCGCGTGTCTTGTCATAATGCGCTTTGATCCATTCCTTTACTTCATCATCGGCAGTGACCTGGACCTTCAGCTGTTCCTTACACTTGGAACCGAGTGTTTCCATCTGCTTGTCTATGATCGCCTTTACGCTTTCTTCATCCAGCGGCTTGAGCGTCACGACATCCAGCACATGATACATAAAGTCCGCGCCGAAGGCATCCTGTACCTTGGATGCTTTTCCGGATGTGATGAAGATCAGGTACTTGTCACCTACGTGCAGTGTATCTACCGAATCCTTCACCAGGCCTGTCTGGTTTTCCACCAGGATACCCTTGGAAAGGACATAACGCTTGTTCAGCACCGTTTTTCCGGTCGTTGCGAGAGAACCGATCATCCGCAGGAATGCCGGGAACCCGTTCTCAAAATTCTCAAAGCAGATCACTGATCCTTTTCCCTGCAGAGCTTCGTAAAGGTCCTGCAGGAAGATCTGTTCCTGCGCTCCTGTGCCGTAGCGGCTCATATCGATCGTATATACTTCATCACTGATGAAGACACCCTTTTCATAGAGTGATCTTGCCATCTGGGCAACTGCTTCATGTCTGCCGCTGCCTTCCGGTCCCGTTACC
This sequence comes from uncultured Erysipelotrichaceae bacterium, assembly GCA_902796465.1. Lineage (GTDB taxonomy): Bacteria > Bacillota_I > Bacilli_A > Erysipelotrichales > Erysipelotrichaceae > Bulleidia. Next base: position 1,832 of record CADBPK010000054.1, read on the forward strand.
AGGATCACATTTTTCGGCTTTCCGGCTTCCTCACCCATGACATAAGGTCTTCTGAATGCGGTGATCAGCTGCTTCAGCGCGTCTTTCTGGCCCATGACACGGGCTGTGATCAGGTTATAGATATCATCGAATACCTGCTTGGAATCAAATCCGGACGCGGCAGGCTTTTCTTCTTTTTCCTCAATGCCGTAATCCTTGCGGATCTCGGCTTCCATCTTATCAAGGTCAGCGTCGCTGATCCCGTTCTGTCTGGACATTTCCCGCAGTTCCTTCTGCTGGCTGAGCAGGATCCGGTTGAGTTCTTCCATTGCGGAATCCGCACTTTTCAGCGTATCCTGAAGTTCTTTTTCGTGTTCACCGATCGTCAGTTCGATCTGTGTGCCGGCATCGGTGGATTCATATGCCCGTTTTTTGCCGAGCACTTCATTCCAGAGCCGTTCTTTTTCTTCCTGTCTTCTTCTGTTTCTGTCTGCCATCAGTCTTCTCCCTGACCGCCGTATGTACGCGGCATGATCTGGCCGTCTTTTGTCAGCCCGTCTTTCTGGAGAACAGCTTCCAGTGTGGAAATGTCTGCCGAAAGATTAATGAAATCCGCATCCGTCATGCTGGAAATGATCGTCTTCATCGCATCGTTGATCAATGTCAGCGTACGGTTCAGCTTTGCCTTCGTCTCTTCATAGGAAGGATCTGTCTGCGCAGCCTGCAGGTTGTCATACTGCTTCAGGATCCGGACAAGGATCGGCAGATAGTATTCATACAGCTTGTCCAGTTTGTTTCTGGAATTCGGAAAACGTTCTTCCAACGTCTGGATCTGTTTCAGGAGCGCACAGGTCTCATAAAGACCGTTGGAGATCTTCTCATCCGGGATATCGTCGTTGAGACGGCTGATCTCTTCCATGTATTTCTGCGCTGTCTTGCGCGGTGTTTCGGTCTTGACTTCCGGTTTTTCCTGTTTCTTTTCTTCTTTCTTGACTTCCGTAACAACCGGTGTGACTTCCGCTTCGAATACCTCGTCGTTCATATTCTGTGATTCGGAGAGTCTGACAAGCTCGGAAAGGATCTCGTCATAGGAATCCGGATAGCGTTTCCCGAAATCATTCAGCGTGCAGATAAACGTATTGTCCCGGTAAACATCCAGGCTGGCAAGCGACGCATAACGCGTACCGCGGATCCTGAGATCCACGTTGCGGCTGATCGAAAGCGACTGATGCGTACGAAACCATCTTCTCAGATAGACATTGATCTTTGCCATCTGCGCAGCGGTATATCTTGTCCTGCGGTAGGAAGATGTCGTCTGAGGACGTGAAGCATAACTGTTGTACATATCGTTTTTCCGGTTCTGTCCGACAGCTGCGAACATGATCGCCATCACAACGCCCACGATAAACAGCAGCGGCAGAACGGCCCCGCCGCCGAAGACCATAAACAATATAAATATCCACCAGAAGGTCGAAGCGCCTCCCTGATTTGAACCTCTAGCCATCTTATTACCTCTTTGTTTATTCACGATTGATTATAACATATATCCGCTCTTCTATCGGATATGAAGAATACTTTCATTTATTAAAAAGAAAAAATGAAGCCGGAGCTTCATTCTGTTTCTTCCGTTTCCGGCGCCGGAGCTTCTTCCGTTTCTTCCTTACGCGCCCTCCACATATCGCTGTAGCTGATGAACCGGACCTCATCCGCATTCAGTTTTGCCTGGTTTCTCTGCTTCTTGATGTTTCCTTCATGGACGGAATTCAGCAGCTGCTTATCCACCATGTACTGTACATACAGTACCTTTTTAAGCAGGAACCAGTTCACTACAAACTCGCTGATGATGTCACCGCGTTCTTCGGCAGCTGTCAGGACATCCACTGCCCCTTCACGCTGCTGTTTGGATGCGCGGATCGCCTTTTCCTTCAGTTCGTCGTAGTTTCTGTAGAATTTGCTGTCAAGCCTTCTCTGGATCGCACCTGCGCGCTTTTCAAAGAGTCCGTCAAACGTTTCAGCGATCACTTCCGGATCATTTGATGTCACGGCAACGATATCATTTTTGTTGTCAATGAATTCGCTTCCCGGTTCCGTCATGCAGTAGTACAGGCCTTTTGCATAGATAAAACTGAATTCGGAATACGGCACAACCATCATTGCCTTTTCAACATTGTCTTTGGAAGTATAAAGAATATATGGATAAACCAGCGGTCTGTTTTTCAGTTTAAAGATATCCTTATACCGGATGATCTGATTACTGATGGCGTTTTCACTGATACCGGAACGCAGTCCGGCACAGATCTTCGCATCAGGATATTTGCTTAGAATCGCAAGAAACGCTTCTTTCAGAACCGGTTCCAGTTCTTCGGAGGACTGCCCCATGAAGTCTTCCAGATATCCGTTGAAGTTGCAGTCAGTACCGTTTTTGCGGCTGTCGAGTTTCGGATCAAGTATTTCTGTAATCGTCATATGCTTAACAATCCCTTCCGATGAACCTGGTCAATCTTAGTAATTATTGTAAATTTGTTCATTTAAAAAATCAATTCTTTTAACTTTACATTGTCACTTTTTTTCATGGTGTAAAGTGAATCGTCAAAATATACAATTTTCACACTTATTTTTATACATTTATCCTTGTGTGTCTGATAATCATTGAAACCTTCCTGTGCATTTTTCTGTATATGTTTTATGGTAAACTGAACCTATGAAAACAATTTTATGCAATGAACACCTGAAAACATTCATACTCCGGGATCTGGCTCTGAAGCAGGACACTTCCGTCCTGCAGGACATCCTAGCGCTGACACCGGAACAATATCTGCAGGTACAGAAGGAAGACAGACATATCCTGACGCTTCAGCTTGCGCATATCCTGAACCGGGATGCGGAACAGTTTCCTGTCTACGGAAAAATGTTCCGGTATCCTGCTTTCCTGCAGGAGATCCTGGCATTTGCGGAAGAATGCAGAAACAACGGCATTCAGGCTGAGGAACTGCCGGAGGACAACGCCTCCGAAACAGAATTGAAGAAGATCCTGACGGATATCCTGGTTTCTGAAAGCACAGAAGCACAGGAACTGCCGGAAAGAGATGAAACGGAGACCATACTGCTTTATCCCTTGTTCGTGCAGGATGTGCCCCTTTACCGGGTCCTGACACAGCTGGAGGCAGATTCTGTTTCCTATCCTGAAGCAGCTCAGGAATCCGTACGGCTCGCGCTGAATACACGACAGGAACTGGAAGCTGCCGCACAGGATATCTGCCTGCGCGGAAAACCTTGCAATGTGATCCTGACCTCCGCGGAACAGCTGCCTGTGCTTCATGCCGTTTTCCGCCGGTACGGGATCCCGTATGCATGCATCAACCGGAAGATGCCGGTTCATGTTCTGAGCATCTATGCTTCCCTGCTCAGACTCGCTGTCCGGCAGGATACCGCTTCCTATCTGGATGCGGTCATTCAGAATGCATTCGGAACCGGATGCGATGCCTCTGCGCTCCGTTATGCCGCGGAGAGGATTTCGGATATCATACAGCCTGTTTCCGTATCGGAAAAGCTGAAAGATACTGACTATGAAAAATACATCCCGGCTTTTGAAAAGCCGGAGAACTTATATAATGCCTTCCTCGCGGAGATCCATGATGACCTCATCTCCCTGCTGGGACAGACAGACTGCGCCGGCATCCTGCAGGAAGCCTACAGGATCCTGCAGAAATCCCCGTATCTGAAGGAACCGGCAGAATTGGACGCTGCCCGGAAACTCCGGAGCCGCCTGCTTTCCTGTGCCCCGGAGATCCGCACGAAAGATGATGTACTGATGTTCGCGGAAATGATCTCCGCAGGCGAAGTCTCTTTCACGGATGATTCCGTTGATTTCTGTACCGTAACGGACCTGACCCATCCGGTCCTTCCGAAAGAGATCACCTACGTCATCGGCTGTTCCGGGCGCAATTATCCGGGGTTCCATTCCCGTTCCGGACTGTTTGATGAAGCTTATGTCCGTAAGATCGGAAACTTCCCGGCACTTGAAGAACGTTACGGGATCTATCATTCCCAGCTGGAATGGATCCGGCGCAGCGCCGCGGAGATCATCTGGTCCTGTCCGACAAATGACTACACGGGAAAAGAGATCCACCTCGCCTTTGATATTGAAAACAGGCTGAAAGATACGATCCGGAAATGGGATCTGATCGAACATAAGGAAAAAAAGAATATCCGGCATACCCTTTCCCCTGAGACTGCAAGGGAACTGTTTACCCGTCAGGGAATGGCTTCCGGGTCCGTCAGCTCCATCGAGCGTTATTTCAGTTGTCCGTATTCCTATTTCATCCAGCGCGGGCTGAAAGTCCGCACTGATGAGATACCGGCAATGGATGCAAGATCTCTCGGTGATATCCAGCATTCCTTTATGGAACATCATTTTAAAGACGGGCTGAGGGCTGATGATATTCCCGCATTCACTGCCCCGTATCTGGACAATCTGACAGAAGTGAATCCGGCGCAGAAAGCCCTGATCCGGATGTGCGGCATGCGGCTGGAAGAAGCGCTGAAGAATGCCCTTATGATCCTGGAGGAAACAGAGAAAGCAACCTGCTTTGCACAGAAGGAAGCTGAATACCGGTTTGATACTGAGATCATCAAAGGTCTGAACCTGCACGGGATCATCGACAGGGTCGATGCATATCATGACTATTTCCGGATCCTGGATTACAAGTCTTCGGAAAAAAAGCTCTCCGAGAAAGACATCAAGGCCGGATTGAAACTCCAGCTGCTGACCTATCTGATCATCTATTCGGAAATGAATCACGCCGTTCCTTCCGGTGCCTATTACTATTCCCTGAAGGAAACATCTGTCGGTGAAAAGCCCTATCAGCTCAGTACCGGAAAACGGTCCGCACCCGAAAAGGAACTGACCGAGCTTTTCCATACACCGGAAAGTGATCTTGCCGAAATGATCAGGGAAAGAAAACTCACCGGATGGACGATGACTGAAAGCCCGGATGACGAAAACGAAACGATTACGGGATATAAGACAAGATATGACTTTGAAAAGATCAGGACATGCATCCGGGAAGTCTATGCATATTTCCTGGAGCATCTGCTGAACGGCGATATTCCTCTGGAACCGGCGCAGAATGCCTGCTTATACTGCGATTATTATCCGGTCTGCAGATTCCAGGGCGAACAGGTCAAAAAGGAACCTGTCGTGATGAAAGACATTTCCCTTAAGGCAGAGAAGGAGGGCAAAAAATGACAATGGATTTTGATCCTCAGCAGAAAGAGGCTGTTAACCGCACAGGCACAAACATTCTCGTCAGCGCATCTGCCGGAGCGGGAAAGACCAGGGTGCTCGTATCACGTCTGCTCAAACGGTGCACGGAAGACAGCATACCGCTGGAAAGGATCCTCGCACTGACATTCACCGAAGCAGCCGCGGGCGAAATGAAAAAGCGGCTTGCCCAGGAGCTCAATAACAGATATCAGGCAGAGACAGATCCGGCCGCGAAGGACTGGCTGAACCACCAGATCATCGCGCTGGAAAACGCTTCGATCACAACGATCGACTCCTACTGTCTTTCCATTATCCAGAAATACTGCAATGTCATCGGTCTCGATCCTGCTGTTGCCCGTTCCGTACTGGATGAAGGAACACGCGAGATCTTTCTGCAGAATGCTTTCACGGATACCGTACAGACATATATCGATAAAGATCCGGAAACCATGTTCCGCCTTCTCCGCCTGCTGAGCTTCCGGAGTGAAGACTATTCAGCGCTGTACAATTCCGTAAAGTCCGTAAACAATTTCGCCCAGGCTGCCGTTGAGCCGGATGTCTGGTATGCGGAAGCGGAATCCTTTTACACCGGTGTCCGTTCCTTTTCATCATTCCCGGCACCCATCCTGGATGCATTTTTCGGCTACCTGATGCTGGGATGCCGTGAACTTTCCGCTCTGGCTGCGCAGATGATGGAAAGCGGCAGCACAGATGAAAAGGTAAATACGGATGCTCTGGCATATGCGATGAACCGCATCCGGACCTGTATCACGCATCTGCAGGATCACGAATACGTCAGGTACTGTGATGCCCTGAAATCCCTCGCTGTCATAAAGACATCTGCAGGTAAGGATGAAACCTACAAAGCAGCACGGAAAAAGTATGAAGACAAGATCAAGGCTATGCTGGAGATCTGCTATGACGAGACTGTATGGGTCAGGGACGCGAATGCTGTTTCCGATGCGGCTGTCCTCCTGATCCGTCTTTCCCGTGATACGTTCTGTTCTTTTCAGAAGATCAAGCTGGAACATACCTGTATGGATTTCGGAGATATGGAACGCTTTGCGTGGGATATCCTGCAGAAGGAAAACGGACTGGTTGCCGGCATGATCCGTGATTCATTCGATGAGATCATGGTAGATGAATTCCAGGATACCAGCATACTGCAGGATGCCATCATCCGGGCAATATCCCGCGGAAACAACATTTTCCGTGTCGGCGACGTCAAACAGTCGATCTATGGATTCCGTCAGGCAAAACCATCCCTGATGCGTGATCTGATGAACGAGGAAGGCACCTGCCATATTACCCTCCAGCACAACTACCGTTCCAAAAACAGCATCGTTGAATTTTCTAACCTGCTGTTCGGCAAGATTATGAATATCGAAGATTTTGAAGACCATTACCGGAATGAAGATGTCGTCTCCATCGGAACAGAAAAACAGAAAGAACTACCTGTCCCCGTCGTTTTCGCTGTTCTGCAGGAAAAGGAAACAGAAGAAGATGGTGAAGAGGAAAGCATCGGCGCCAAGCAGGCAAAGGCAGAATGGATCGCATCCAGAATCCTCCGCATGAAACAGGAAAATCCGGAACTGCATTACCGAGATTTTGCCGTCCTGCTGAGAAGTCACCAGGACAAGTCCTGTCTTAAGAACGCCTTCACCCGCTGCGGCATTCCGTATGACATTGATGCCAGAACGGGTTTCTACCGTTCACCTCTCTGTCAGACGATCCTGTCTGCCGCAAAATGCGTCCTGTATCCGGATGATATGATTTCCCTTCTCTCGGTCCTGACTTCTGAAATGTATAACATCTCCGATGAAGAGATCGCGCAGATGAAGATCCGGCATGGCTCCCTGAAAAAAGGTGTGCTGCAGGAACATCCGGAAGTATACAGGGATATTGCATACCTCCGTGAGACTGCAACATCCGGTTCACCTGTTGATTTTCTTGCGGCCGCCGCAGATCTCAATCAGTTTTTCAACCGCCTGGATCATGCGCAGAAAGCCAACTTTGATTTCCTGTTTGAAAAGACCGTACAGGCACACTACACAGATCTCTTTACATTTATCGAAAACATTGAAGCAGTAAAGGACGAAAAATCCAGTGAGGCAATGTCCATCGGCCGGGATGACGATGTGGTCGGTGTTACGACGATTCATCATTCCAAAGGTCTGCAGTATCCCATCGTCTTCCTCTGGAGTACGTCCAGAAACAGCCTCCAAAGCAAAAAAGATCCTGTCATGATTGATGACAGGCTGAAGCTCGGGATGTATTTCATAGATGAAAAGACAAATGTCAAACGACCCCTGATCCACCGCATTGCAGTGGAATATGCCGTTAACAAAGCCGACCTGGAAGAAAGCATCCGGCTCCTTTATGTTGCTGTCACGCGGGCGGCAGACCGTCTGTTTATCGTTGATCATATCAAAAAGGATTTCCTGCCTGCCGCGGCGGATATGGTTCTCATGAACGCGCGCAAAGGAACGACAGGGATGATCCTGCCTGTCCTGCAGGAAGGACCGCTCTTTCATGTTGAATATCCTGAATATGAGCAAATCGGACTCCCGGCGTTTCCGCCGGTCCCCGAAAACAGGGAACTGCCGTCTTTCCGCATTCAGGTCAAACGCTATGACCCGGTCATTACGCCGAGCTCTTCCGAAATAAGAGGTCTTCCCGATCTGAATCTGAAAGCACTTTCGGGAGGTACGGATTACGGCACAAAGATGCACAGTGTGATCGAGCAGCTCCCGGATACCGTATGGACCGATGAA
>CADBPK010000055.1 GCA_902796465.1 uncultured Erysipelotrichaceae bacterium
AAGTTTCGGTAATCGGATCGTATTATCGGTCAGGACGATATTTCCGTTTACCAGGTTCGTCGTATGACAGGTCTCAATACACCGCTGGCAATGATCGTAACAGGTGTATATCTGGCGCAGACTGATATTCCGGGAATGCTGAAAAGCAGGAATAATCATTTCGTGAGTTTTGTCAGACTGGTCCTTATCCCGCTGATAACGATCGGGGTCATGAAACTGCTGCCGTTTGGTACAGCGGATATGAAAACGGCCATCCTGATCGCTGCGGCTTGTCCGGTCGGTACAAATGTCGCGATCTTTGCCCAGCAGTTCCACCAGGACTATAAGAAATCCGTGGAACAGGTTTGTCTGAGCACATTATGGTGTATTCTTACCATGCCCCTGGCAGTGCTACTGATTTCTTTATAAAACAGTCCCGTTCATGAACTCTTCGCGGAAGCCGGTTCAATGAATGAGACTGTATTTTTTTTCTGTTTGGAAGCAGAGCTGATATCTGTCAGGCAGCCAGTTTTGTCAAAGTATCACCGGTAAGCCGGTAAAGGGTCCAGTCATCCATCGGGACAGCGCCAAGCGACAGGTAGAAATCAATGCTGGGCTTGTTCCAGTTAAGACATGACCATTCCAGTCTTCCGCATTTACGTTCAACAGCGATTGCGGCAAGTTTTTTCAGGAGGGCTTTGCCATAGCCTTTCCCGCGGTAGGCAGGGAGTACATACAGGTCTTCCAGATAGATTCCTGCCCGGCCAAGAAATGTTGAATAATTATGGAAAAACAGGGCAAAGCCGATCTCTTTTTCGTTTTCACACACGAAGATGACCTCTGCGACCTGCTTTTCGAAAATCCATTCTCTTAACAGCTCTTCGGTAGCTATAACTTCATCTGACATTTTTTCATAGGCAGCCAGTTCCCCGATAAAATACAGGATCAGGCCGCAGTCATCAGGCATTGCTGATCTGAAAGACAGTTTTTCCATAATCGTATTCCTTTTTAACAGTGACATTGAGTTTTTTTCGGGTTTAAGAAAAAGATACGCAGATGGTTTCTAGTGTTCCAGCAGCGTTATGGTGACATTATCCGGCGCGCTGAATTTCAGTGTACGCACATCGGTATAGATATCCTTTTCGTAATCGCCTTCATCAATACCCATCTTCTGCAGTCTTTTCCTGACTCTGTTCAGATTTCTGCAGGAAAAAGTCAGATGCTGCTCCGGGAAAGTCTTTTCTTCGTTCAGACAGATGATCTCGACCTGCTCACTTCCGACTTCAAGGAGAAAGGACGTGGAAACGGAGTCTTCCGGAACCAGCTGACGCCGCATACGGAAACCCAGTTTTGCGACATAGAAATCAAAGACTGCAGTTTCATCACTTGCATAGATCGTAGTCCGCGAAACAGTCATCTTTTTCATGAACGGAAACAATGCGCTTTTTTTCGCGTTTTTTCTCCATCGTCTGTATCGCTGAACTTCCTTCTTCCAATCGGGATGCGTGAGCACATAAGCCACAGCGATGAACATCATCTGGCCGATCAGACCGCCGAGCGTATTGGTGACGAGGTCATCCACATCATAGAAACCGCGTCTGGTGATCAGCTGGATATTTTCAATTGCGAAAGAAATGAGGAAGCATGCAGTGACCGGACGGATCGTTACCTTTTCACGGAACCATTTGAAGATATAGGGGAGGAGATACCCCATCGGGACAAACAGGGCAATATTCATGTATACCTGGGTGATGTTGTAATACGCATCGATCCGGACATGGGATACTGCAGCGGAAAAGCCTTCCCTGAACAGGACACGGAAAAAATCAAGGAATCCGAGATCAATATGAAATGAACTGGCAAAATCCTTGAACAGTTCCGCGTGTACGCGGTAATCATCCGCTGCGTTTCTTGAAAACAGCGTCAGATACAGCACTTCCATAACATAAACAGCGAAAACGATGATCAGGATGACCTGCCGCAGAGCAAGGATCCTGTCTGTGTTCTTATTTGTGCTGTATGCTTCATGATAGTTGATATTTCTTTTCCGGCATTCATATCTGTCAAGCGCAGGCATGGCAAAAATCATGATGATCACCATGATCGTCACAAAAATATTGACCGATATACTGTTTCCACTTAACCGCATATTTTCTTCTTTCTAAAAACTGACAATACTGATTTTACCAGTGCTTCATATTCCTTTCAAATATCAAAGGAAAGAAATACTTTAAGTTATGTGCAGATCTTCTGCCATCCGGGATTCCGGGCTTCACGATATCCCAAAAAGATCAGTATCCCAGTTTCCGGTCAACGATGTGGACCGGATCTTTTCCCTGCAGGACCAGGGATACATTGTTTATCGCTACGTTCATGACAGTTTCATAGTTGTTGCCTTTACGGAAACCGCCCGGGATATGAGGTGTAATATAAACGCGCTCCGTTGTCCAGAGCGGATGTCCTTTCGGCAGGGGTTCCGGATCCATGACATCCAGACACGCTGCCTTGAGATAACCTTCATTCATAACCCTGATCAGATCATCGGTTACGGTCTGGCTGCCTGTACCAAAACCATCCCTGAAAACATAATCCATTACATCATAGAAAGCCTCCAGAGTGTTCTTTGTAAACGCCGCTTTAATATTTCCTTACATGGAATGTCATTAATTTTAGTGTCATTGATCATTCCGGTATCAATAACTATTACGTAGGGGATTCATAGCAGCCAAATATAAATATGCATACAACTATGCCGCATCATCCCAATAACAACCAAAGAAAAACACAGCATATGCTGTGTCTGGTCCAAAGACTGTTCAGTCCTTTTTTACATTCGTATCGATCGTCTTTGCAAAGACATAAGAGCGCTGATACAGGAATTCCGTAGTAAAATTCAGGATCATGTTAATGGCTGTAGCGATATATTCGTTCAGACCAAGTCCCATGGTCAGCCAGTGTTCCAGCATGGTCGACAGCGGTGTGAAGACCGCATAGTACATTGCGACTTTGAACATGGCGGCAGGGATATTACCTGCGGACTTGAAAGTAAACTTCCGGTTCAGGGTGAAATTCCAGAGAACGGATAAAACCAGGCCGCAGAGATAGGACAGCCAGTAAGGCGCATGCAGGAACTCATTCATCAGCGTAAAGGTGCCGATCTCAATCAGTCCTGCACTGATCGAAAAGAATGTAAACTTGATAAACCGCAAAGTTTCTTTCATAACGACCATTATAATCTTTTTGTTCCGGATTTGACATGAAAAAAGAGACAGTGATTCGTATTTTTAAAATCATTAATCAATGCTTCAGTTCGTTGTTGAAGAATCGTCCATTTATACCAGTTAAAATCTGTGCTATCAGGTCCTACTGGATAGAAAACACTTTCGTATTCATATAACATAATCTTTGCTTCCATTATGATTGTGACAGAATGGCAATACAAAAAATCTGCCAGTCAAACAGAAAAGATCCCGTTTCAAGGATCTTCTCTATGTAGTTTAGTTGTTGGACTACGTAAACAGTTTTCACGGATTCCGCACGGATCCCTTATAAATGGCCACTGATCAGAACCTTGAAAAAAGGGGTACTTCACGGATCCCACACGGATTTCGTACGTATTTTCACCGATGATTGGGGGAAAATTGGGGGCAGTGTGGGGAAAGGGTTTTAGTGG
>CADBPK010000056.1 GCA_902796465.1 uncultured Erysipelotrichaceae bacterium
CCGGTGGAATCCGCTTTCGGATCGCATCCCACCTGCATGACGGTATAACCCATTTCACTGAGCGCAGCACTCAGATTCGAAGCGGTCGTAGACTTCCCGATACCGCCTTTTCCGTAAATTGCTATCTTGATCACAGTTTGTTCATCTCCAATATTTTCCCGCCGATAATGGACTGCTCCTCCGGCGAATGACTTGACAATATAACAGGTATATTCAGATCCTGCACCAGCGGTGCAAGTCTGCGGATCAGCGGAAGGTCCATTCCCTTGAATGGTTCATCCAGCAAAAGCAGATCCGCATCATATGCAAGTGCCCTGGCAAAGGATATACGCCTGCGCATACCGCCGGACAATGCCTCCGGCATGGTCTGCGCTTCCTTTTCCAGTTCCACTGCTTTCAGGTAATAACGTGCCCTTTCCTCATCATCACAGACGATCATGATATTCTGCAGGGCATTCAGCCAGGGAAACAGACGGTCTTCCTGGAACATCAGCGCTGTCTTTTCAGGCTTGCCCGTGACTGTGCCGGATTCCGGTACGACCAGTCCTGCGATCGTATGCAGGAGGGTCGTCTTTCCGAAACCGCTCGGTCCCGTCAGAAGCGTGATGCCTGTATCAAATTCCGCTGAGAAATGATCGAGGACGATCTTATCCCCGTATCTGACACACAGATCCTGTACTTTCATTTTGCCTCCTCCGGTTTCTTTTTGACCGGCATGAACACATGCATGATCTTTTCAAAAATGAAGCTGAAGATCACAACGACCAGTGTCCAGGCAAACAGGTCCGCCGTTTCCAGATACAGTTTGGAATAATACATCCCGCTGCCGATGGCGTTCTTAGGCAGTGCCAGCACTTCCGAAGCGATGCCTGCCTTCCAGGCAAGACCGAGGGCGGTCAGCGCACCGGAACGGAAATACGGCATGACGGAAGGAATATACACATAGCGCAGTGTTTTCCATTTACCGAAGCGGTACATCTGCGCCACTTCCAGAAGATGCGGATCCGTTTCCATGATGCCCGTGCGCACATTGCCGAATACGACAGGCGTTACCAGCAGCGCGGAAATAAAGACAGGCACATAGGTATACGGGATCCACAGCATGACCAGGATGATGAAGCTGGTGACCGGTACCGCACTCGCTGTGCGGACTGCCGGATACAGCAGCTCATCGAGGATGGATGACAGGCTGCATAATACAGCCAGCACTACACCAAAAAAACAGCCGCACACAAAACCGCTCAGGACTCTCAGAAGAGAAGTGCTGACGATCCGCAGGAAGTCACCGCCCTGTACGATGGCGGTCAGATGTCTCCATACAGAGAGCGGTGAAGGGATCAGCAGTTCCTGATGCACAGCCAATGAAGCTGCTGTCCAGACTCCGAGCCAGAACAGCAGCACCAGTAATTTAATCCATATTTTAGTTTGTCTTCGGGACATAGTAGAAATCGTCCCCAGGCATCTTTCCGCCTACCGATGCCGGATCCGCATCATAGAGAACCTGGAAGAAGCCTTCGATGGCCGGTCTCAGATCCTTGCCGTAGATGCATACGATCGCCGCATCCGGGATCGCCTTCTTCGCGATCTCCGCACTGCCTGTGATCTCATACTGGGCGATCAGTTCAGCAGCGCCGTCCTGGTCGTTCAGCACAGTATCGATACCTTTTTCATAGTTCTTCAGGAATGCGTCAACAGCTTCCGGATGTTCTTCGATGAACTTTGTCCTTGCGGCCAGGCAGCCCATGGAAACATAGCTTCCGTCTGTAGTCACATCCTTGTACGCAGCGCCTACATCGATCGCGTTGCGCACATCCGGGTTCTTCATCATGATCGTTGTGACAGCCGGTACCGGCAGCATACATAAATCGATCTTTCCCTGGATCATATCCGCGGAGATCGCGCTGGCATCACGGAACTGCACATCCACATCCACACCCGGTTCCAGACCGTTCTGTCTGAGAACATAGTTGATGATGTATTCAGGGTTGCTGCCCTGGCCGTTGCAGTACAGGGTCTTTCCCTTCAGATCCCGGATAGAATGAACGGTATCACCATTTTCCAGAATGTAGGATACGCTGAGGCAGTTGACCGCAATGATCTGTACTTCCCCGTTTGTCTTGTTGTATAAGTTCGCAGCCACATTGGTCGGCAGCGCACCGATATCCAGGTCACCGTTGCTCAGACGGGCTACGATATCGGATACTTCCGGCGTCAGTGTGAAATGGTAATTCGCATACACGCCGTCTTCCGATTCCTTCATCAGCTGTACGGCACCCATGCCTGTCGGGCCTTTCAATACACCGATGTTGATATCGGTCGTGTCAGTTACTGCTTCTTCCTTTTTCGCGCATCCGGCAAATAAGGATACGCACATAACCGCTGCAGTGAGCAGTTTTCCAATCTTTCTCATAGTTACCTCTTTTCTTTTGGAGCCACTCCATCATACAGCCCGTAAAAAAAGAAGTACATTGCAAATGCAACGTACTATAAGATTTCAAACTTGTTGTTCCGGAAGCGGATCATGCCTTCTTCCTGCATACGTCCGAGTTCCCGTGACAGTGCGCTCTGGTTGACCCCGAGGTACACCGCCATAGCTTCCCTGTCAAACGGCAGCTCCACTACCTGGCTTCCTTCACTCATGTGCTGGGAAAGCAGTGTGATCACCTTCTGCCGTATGGTCATCTTGCTTAAGGTCTGGATCCTGTCATTGAGCACCAGCGTCCGTTCCGCCAGCATGCTTATAAACCGCTGGGCGATGCGGGTATCCGCCGCGGAAGGCTTCAGGGGCGGATGTTTCAGGGACTCCGTATCCATCAAAAGCACTTCGGAATCCCTGACGCTCTGGATCATGATCTGTGTTTCCCTGCCCAGATAACAAAGTGACTCTGCAAAGGTATTCCCCGGCATGACATTTGCCATCAGGAGCCGGTTGCCGTCAAAATCATCCATGGATACATGGATATTGCCTGACAGCAGCAGGCCGAAATGCCGCACCGGTTCACCCGGCCTGTTCAGCAGTTCACCTTTTTTATATGTTCTTTCGGCCGCATGAAAAAACTGCAGTGTTTCTTCTGTTTCCTTTTCATTCAGTCCCGCAAACAGGGGACACTGGTTCAGAATACTTTTTTCCATGCAGATTTGTTTCCTCATAAAGAATGATATTAAAAAAACAGGTCTGAAAGCAAACCCATTTTTTATATTTCTGTTTTCAGAACAGCATGAACAGCCAGTGTGCCGCTATACCGGCAAAGATCCCGCCGACGGTATGACTGAGTATGGCCTTGCCGATCAGGGGCTTGCAGTCAAGGGAATCCATCATGGATGCATGCGTGCTGAGGTATCCGCTCCAGCACATGCACATCGCTGTAAAGACTGCGATATCACCGGGCTGCAGAAGACCTTTCTTCACCAGATTCGCTGTCATGCTGAGAGCGGCACCGGCTGCGCCGAGTGCTGTGACCGGAACACCGATCGCTTCCGGACAGGAAAACCCGAACATAGGTTTCAGGATAAAGTCGATGCGGGATGCCAGTTCCGGCAGAAGACGGATGCCTTCATATGCCGCACCTGTATAACCTTCCGGGGACGGCCCGTTGATCAGCATCATGACAATGGTGCAGATGATCAATACACCCGGAATGATGCTGATGCCCATTTTGACACCGCTCTTCCCGCCGTCCAGGACAGAAGCCATCATACGGCTTCCGATACCGCCGCTGCGGATCACCCGCATACCTGCCGGCACAGTGCCGTCTTCTTCCCTGTCATAGGTATCCTCAGCTTCCCGGCCGAAATACTTTCTTGTGAAAACAAGCATCAGGCGCGTGCTGACAATACTGCCGGCAACCGCCCCGCCCAGACCTACCAAGACCGCTGTGCCGAGTGAAGTCCCCATGGACGGGGAAAGAGAATACATATATGTACATACGATCAGTCCCATACCGAAAGCAGTACCTAAATTTGTCAGGGCAGGAAACTGATACTTTCTGAAAAAATGCCGGAACCGTTTGTCTTCCGTCAAAGTCAGGATAGCCGGATTGTCCGACAAAAATGTTGTTACCACACCCAGGGCAGCAGCTCCCGGCAGTCCGAAGACCGGCTTCATCAGAGGCTGGAGGGCATAGTTGGCCAGTGAAACAAAACCAAACTCTGAAAGCAATGAAGATACCGCGCCCATAATGACGCAGACAGCTGTAATATACAGTACCGTATCGATCAGCAGGCTGTAAGCCGTATTCATGATCGTGTTCAAAGCATTTGCCAGACCCATACGGCTGACAAATAAAGCAAAAATTCCCAGAAATACGACCGGGAATATAAATGTTTCGGGGCAGAGCTCCTTCACATACGAATCTGGATTATTTTTTTCAGGTGATTCCATGACTGCTTCCTCCGGAGATAAAACTGTGGTTGTTCCTATGACATTGTATCCGAAAACAGGAATGAAAAACAGGTCATAAGGCCTGTTCTTCCATCAGTTTTCTTGTACGGAAATAATACAGCACCTCCAAAACGAAGGTCACCATCCATCCGACCGGATAGCCGAAGCCGACAGCAGCCGGTGTATTGGCAATAAAGCGCGTCATGACAAACAGATATGCCTGCCTGACTGCCACGAAACCGATCAGCATGATGATCATCGGCGCCCTGGAATCTCCTCTTCCTCTCAGGGAGCCTGCCAGTACATGGTTGACGCAGTTGAACAGCAGGAAGAATACGTTCGTCCTGAGGAACAGGGAACCATATCTGATTACTTCAGGATCCTGTGAGAACAGACCGACACTGGCAGCCGCAAACAGCCAGATCAATACGGCAATACCGCCCG
>CADBPK010000057.1 GCA_902796465.1 uncultured Erysipelotrichaceae bacterium
CAAAGGAAAGAATATCCGGTATATCGTCACCATCAACGAAGCCAATATGGGGACACTGATCGCCGGCTATCTGGAAAAGATCATGAAGCATACCGACGGCACCGGCCTGCAGATCGGCATGGACCTCGAAAAGATGGCGGAGCAGGAAGCGTTTGCCAAAGAAGAGAATATGAAGGTCTTCGGCGTTGAAAACGCGGCAGTATTTACTTCACCGCGTTCTGCGCACGGGGATGAGATCGTATGCACTGCCCATAAAAAGGCAGTCGAAGTCCTGCACAGGATCCTTCCGGAGACAAAGGTGGGATTAAGCCTTTCCGTCAGGGATCTGCAGTATACCGAAGGCGGAAAAGAAAACGCGGACAAAGACTGGGAGAAAGATTTCCTGCATTACCTGCCGACAATTGAGAATGATGACTTCTTCGGCATCCAGACATATACAAGAGCGATCTTCTCAGATAAAGGAGAAGAAGATCCGGCGGAAGGCATGCCGGTCACACAGATGGGCTATGAATACTATCCGGAATGTGCGGAACATGTGATCCGCAGGGTACATGAATCCTTTAAGGGAGACCTTCTCATTACAGAAAACGGCATCGCAACCGATGACGATACCGTAAGGGTGAAGTATATTGAAACAGCCATGAACGGTGTCCTGAAGTGCCGTGATGAAGGCCTGCCTATCAAGGGTTATCTGTACTGGTCATTCATCGACAACTGGGAGTGGCAGAGCGGCTATTCCATGCAGTTCGGGCTGGTATCCCTGGACAGGGAAAACCAGATCCATACACCCAAGCCGAGCCTTGCTTTCCTTGGCTCCTATGCAAAAAAGTAAACAATAAGTTAAGGTGCAGCTGCGGCTGCGCTTTTTCTTTTTCATGTATGCACAGGAGCGAAAACGTGTGTTTTTCATTATGAAAATGCGCATGTTCGTATATAATATACGAGTTGTATAGGGGAAAAGAAAATGAAGGAAAAAATGAAACTGACACCGGAACCGAACCGGAAAGTCAGGAAGGCAGAGTATGTTCTGCTTGTCCTGCTGCTTCTGGCATCGGCGGTCGCCGGGATCACCGGTCTGGTGTCGCTGAATAAAGATCCGGGGGAGCTGGCCTTTGCCCAGACGCTCGAGATGGTACGGGACTTTGACGCAGAGGATTATGATGAAGACAGTACGATGTGCGATGTGGTATGGCGCGCTGACGATCAGAAGATGATCGTATCCTACCCGTATGAAGAATACGAGGAACTGGAAGATGAGACGATCACGGCATACGAATATACGGCAGGAAAGAACGTGCGGCTGTTCTTCGATCACGAAGATCCGACGCCGGCGGAAGCGAAAGCAGCGTACCGGCAGGTGATGGCGGAAGAACTGATGCCAATATTCAATCTGGCAAATGCCCTGGTCATCCTGACACTGTCGCTGCTGATCATGACGCTGTACGGCGGCTTCTTCACCACATATGAGAAATGCTGGTTCATGACGATCATGGTGCTGGCAACGATCTTCTCGGTGCTGTTCCCGGAAGAAAGCGCGAACGGCGTCAACGGGATCGTGATCATGCTGCTGTATCTGCTGGATACGTTCCTGAATATCCTGTGTGAACTTCTGATCTCCAAGCAGTCCCGCTACAATTTCCTTGTATCGGTGCTGGTCGAGATCACCGAGATCGTCATGAGCCTTGTGCTGATGTACCGCTTTGCGACCATGACGGTAACGCTGTTCTTCTGGCTGCCGATCGATATCATCAGTTATATCAACTGGACGAAGCATAAAGATGAAGAACAGGACGAACTGACGGCTGTACGGCGTCTGAAGGGATGGCAGGAACTTCTGGTGATTGCCGGTATTGCTGTATGGACAGTCGTTGTGGGGTACTTCATCAGCGGGCTGAATATCCAGACAGACTTCCTGGGCGGAAATGAAACACTGGAACTGTGGATGATCTATCTCGACGCGTGTGCATCTGCAGTCGGTATCGCAAACGGACTGTTTATCTTCTTCCGTCTGCGTGAACAGTGGATCGCCTGGTATATCTGCGCGGCACTGGAAGCAGTCATGAATATCATGGCAGGGCAGTATGTGCTGCTCATCCTGAAACTGGGCTATTTCACGAATACGACTTACGGCTATATCAAATGGAGCAGGTACATCCACTCCCATGCCGAAAACGACAATTCATTGTTCTGAGCGAAGGACCGGTATCACGTATACCGGTTTTTTCATCATAATGAGACGGATGGATACTCTGCGTTATATGATGAGAATGCCGAAATGATGGTTGCATAATGCAAGGTTACTGTATTGCCTGAATGACAATGCTTTTTATTCCTATACATCTTTTCTGACTTCTTTGAAAGCAGAAGGAAAGAAACGTGTCACTTACAAAAAGTCTTTACGATTACAATAGTAATCGCTTTTGATCCAATCCCTCTCTGGCACTATAAAAGGCTCTGGATCCAAACGCTTTTAGGATTCGATCCAGGGCCTTTTCATGACAGAGTCAAAACGTTAAGCTATTCTTCTAAAGCTTTTTGATAGCTTTGATTAAATATTTTCTGCAGCATCTTCAAATCTATCTAAAACGTATGAATCAAAATCTGAATACTCTTCTTTGGTGAAGCTTTCACACCAAGAAACAATAGTTTCCGTTTCTGTATTGATACAGTAAACCCACTCACCACAGTCTTCGATCACAATCAGATTGAGAGGGAGTCCATATCCACGATATTGTAACGTTTTTTCGACAAAAACTAAGTTTCCGTTTCCGCCAATTCCGATTATCTCAACACCTCCTATTCCGCCATATCCATATTCCTCAAGGAATTCTAAATATTGTGAAGGGAGTTTAACAGATAATAAGCTTTCTGCTTCTTTGATCTGATTAGTAGAGATTGTTTCATAAGTGAAGTTTCCTTTAACCTCATATTTCTTGATTAAGTTTTTAATGTTTTTGTTCATTTTTGCCTCTTTTCCCTTTCATATATTCTTTTGCTCTCCATATCCAATAAGCAGATCTGAAATTGTTGTATTGTTTATCCAGAGTTGGATTATTTCGAAAACTGCTTTTATTCCCGACCAGTCCATGAAGCACTTTATGATAGTCATAATGTGTCACCTCTCTAATTTCAACCATAGCCCAATCGTCGTGGATCATAATTGCGGCTTTCTTATCTACAGTATAGACGACCGCAAAAAAATGACTTAAGGGGAAGTACTTTTCTTCACCTTAAGTCATTTTGTTCGAGATGATCAGGCAACAGAGAAACTGAAGAAGTCCGTTCTGCCCTCTGATTTCCAGGTGAAGAA
>CADBPK010000058.1 GCA_902796465.1 uncultured Erysipelotrichaceae bacterium
GAATATCATGTAAACAAAAATAATCTGCGTAATGTCAGCTGAGCCGTACGCTCTCAACCAACTTACACAGATTAATTTACACTCTCCATATCAAGGGGAAATCACTGAGCCGGTTGACAATATAGTTAATCGTGATTTTCACGCAGACGCTCCCAATGAGAAGATGCTTACTGACATAACGGAGTTTTCTATCCCGGCTGGCAAAGTATATTTGTCACCGATCGTAGACTGTTTTGATGGAATGGTATCCGCATGGACTGTCAGTACTTCGCCTGATTCCCATCTGGTTAATACAATGCTTGATGATTATCATCTTAGCCTCGGTAATGAAATTAAACCGATGATACACAGCGATCGTGGCTGTCATTACAGGTGGCCCGGATGGATTGAAAGAATGAAAAAATATGGATATACCAGGAGTATGTCCAAAAAAGGCTGCTCTCCGGACAACTCAGCCTGTGAGGGTTTCTTCGGCAGAATGAAAAATGAAATGTTCTATGGAAGAGATTTTATGGGAGTGACGATTGCGCAATTCATTGAAATCATAAATAATTACATCAATTGGTACAACAACACCAGAATCAAGGAATCACTTGGTTACATGAGCCCTATGGAATACAGACAAAGGCTAGGGCTGGCATGAAGCATGCCGGTCCAAGAATTTGTCCGCACCCCCACCCAATTGCCTGAAAAGTTCTGTGCTTTTCAGGCTTGTTTTAATATCCATTATGGGGAATTTATAATCTGATGATGCTTTTAACAGTACGGATAATCCTTTGTTTTGTTAGAGTAATAATCCTTAGAAAAGGGAGAATAGAACGATATGCATTGTCCGTCCGGGAATTACATTTTATTGTTTTGCCGTTTCTGATATAACTGTCTAAAATACCAATAATCTGGGAAACATGAACGTTTTCATTTGTAAAGATATGGTCTCCTCTGATGATCAAATGATTACCATCAGTTTTTAAAACTCTGTGAAGAATTAAAGCATTATCTTTTATTCGTTTGTATAACACAACATCACCGGGATGAATCATCCCGGTATTTTTTGTAATCACAACCAGGTCTTTGTCCTGCCTGAGCATAGGATACATACTCTGGCCTTTGATCTTGTATACGATCTTTCCGTTTCGTTTCAATTCTTCTTCAATTGAGATAGGTTCACTCATAATGACTCTTCCTAATAGTTTTTATAAAAGGATTTTACTGCTGAAAATAGAAGAACAGGCTTGTTCTGCTGACTCTGTTTCGGTATTGCAATGAATTTTATAGAAGTTTACCATTGAAGATAATTGGTTCAGGAGATCAAGTTCTTTCTGATAATGGTCTTGATCATTGGAAATATAGGTTTGCTGAATGAGGTAAGGAAAGAAATCAGATGCTGTTACTTCCTGTGTATAGTTTTGTTCATCGCGGATAATGGCACATACCGCTCTGATCTTTACAGAGGTATTGGTATACCATTTTTCTTTTCCGGACCATGGTGTTCCGTATACATACGCACCCTGACCAGTCATTTTCACTAATGGTTTGTCTCCGTTGACAACAGTAACTTTGTCCGGAAATCGTTTCATCCAGTTCTGTGTGTGCGTTGATTTTCCTGTTCCGCTTTTGGCGAGAAATAATATTCCGTCATTTTCATAGGCAATTGCGGATGCGTGTATCAGCAGTATTTCTTCCTGTATAAGCAATTCTGCTGTTTTTCTGTACAGAGCCAGTATGGCAAGTGAGTTTTCTGTTGCTCTTTTTCCAGTATTCATCATTCTTTCATGATCAACATCTTCTTTCCGAATCTCAAGGGTATAAGTGACTTTTTGATCAGTCAGGAATTCATGCAGGAATTCAGAAAAGAGATCATCATAATCACTGATGATCCTGATCGGCACATCTGCGAGTAAAACAAGAACTCCTTGTTTATGATTGATTTCTGTCATAATAGTTTTCCCTTTGGAAATTGGATTTCAGATAACTTCATCTTTTCCCTTTTAAACGGTTTATAAATATTTTAATCTCATTCCTGACTCTTGAAGAACTCTGTGTTGATCTTTGTATCCACCTATATACCCAGGCACCCGGAAGGAATACCGGATACTGTTTCAGTATAGGGTAAATATTCTGCATCACTTTCGGCGATGGGAAGATACGGTTGAAAGCATACATGAAATGTGCCTTTTTTTCGGAATCATATTTATTTTCAAATTGCTCGATCCAGTGACTGACTCCATTAGACTGGGTACCATAGACACCTGAGGAAAAAACATAATCCTGCATTTCCGTTAATTCCGGAGATAATGGTTTCTCTTCATACCATGCATCGACAAGCTGCTCTGCGTTTTTGCAGAAATCATACAGGCTAGTTTTGCGCAAAGTCTGATAAACCATTTCTCTGTCGATCGTATGCTTTTGATGAAATATCAATATATCCGTCATTTGACGGATACCGGTACCGGAACTGTAATAATGCTTTGCCAGGTGAATGATCAGGAAGAGATAGAAATCTTCCCATGAAAAAGAGTAAATATGCGGCAGGTCTGTAGGGATGGCGTATTTCCATGGATCACGAAGAAGTTTTATTGATTTATCTATTGTTTCAAATCGTTTAATACGTTCTTCATCCAGCAAAGACATATGCATCTCGACATGAACGAAAGGATCTTTTACATAAATATCATGTATTGGAGCGTGATATTTCCCGGTCTTATACCCGATGCTTTCCATTAATTCTCTGACCTTTTTTTCGTCTTCTCTCCGGATCAGGATATCCAGGTCTGCCATTTCCCTGTATTCCGGTTTCGGATACATTTCTTTCAGCAGGCATCCTTTTAAAGGCAGGCAGTCAATGCCATTCTCTGAAAAGGCATGAATGATACGGTCTCTTTCGGAAAGCTGTACGGCTGACTGAGCGGAGGATATCGCTCTTTGCTTGTTCCATTTAACAAGCAATTCTTCATCGGGCTGGTTCTGCAGTTTTTCGATGGCATATAAACACATATTCCGGATGTGATGCTTTTTGGCCATTTTGTAAACATCTTCAAAGGAGATTCCTTCCGGCAGTTCAGGAGGATCTGTTTCTGTCAGCAGTGCCCGGATCAGTTTGATGATATACTCACATGTTTTGGCTTGATCCATATGATTCCTCCCTGACTGTTCCGTTTTCCAGAATAAGATGAAGATTACAAATGTTTAAACCTGCTTTTCTGTGGGTTACGATGATGACTGTTTTATTGTGCATATCTTTAATATTTGTTAATACTCTTGCCTCAGTTTCCTCATCCAGTGCAGATGTTGCCTCATCCAGCAGGAGTACGGGGGCGTCGTGATATATTGCCCGGGCAATTGCGATTCTTTGAATCTGCCCGACCGACAGACCGCCGCCGTTTTCGGACAGTCTTGTATGTATGCCGTCCGGAAGTTCATTGATGAACGCTTCCGCATCAGCTGTGCGGATCGCCTGTATCAGTTTTTGCTCATCGTGCACGGTATTCCATGTGATGTTTTCTGCGATCGTACCGGAGAAGAGAGCGTTGTTCTGGGGCACATAGGCTAAAAGTCGGCGTCCGGAAATCTCTTTTCCCGACTTTTTCTGATCAAATAGTATTTCTCCCGAAACGGGATTATATATGCCCATAAGCAGAAGGAAGACAGTACTTTTTCCTGCGCCTGACATACCTGTAAGGGCAACGATATCATTTTTGGACATTTCAAAACTGGCATGGTCCAGGACCATATCTCTGTCATATTGAAAACAGACATCATGAAAAGAGATCTTTCCAAAATCATGAATATCAGGCAGAGCATGCGGATCATCTTTGAAATGATCTGCTTCCATCACACGTTCTGTGCTTCCGAGGACTTCATAAATCCTTGAAAATACACCAGACAGTCGGGCAACCGGTGTCTGGATCTGGTTGACCAGCTGCAGGACAGCCATCAGTGTTCCATAAGTGGTTACACCGGAAAGAAGGTTTTTCCCTCCCCAGATCAATGCAAGAACATATCCAAGACGGAAAGTTAAGGAGAATGCTGAATTTGCCGCAATGGAATACTGTCTTCTTTTCAGACTGGCGCTGATCAGTTCCTGATGGTTGTTTTCCGAGCGTTTCAGCATATGCTCAGAGGCGTCAAATGATTTGATGACCAGTATGTTTTCTGACATTTCCTGCAGGAAGGAATGAACGGTATCTTCTTTCTGCTGGGAGATCTTATGGAGCGTTTTCATTTTTCTGCGCAGAATACTGATCACGAATATCATGCAGACACCGGCGCACAGATAGATCACCGCAAATACCGGTTCCAGAAACAGCAATGCACCGCATGCCAGTAACAGGCGTGCCAGCATTCCCAGGGAACCGGGCAGAATCTTTGCGCATCCTGACGCTATGATCTGGATATCGGAAAACATCCTGTTCATCCATTCACCGCTCTGATATATGATGACCTGTGCGTAATCCTTCGTCAGGATATTTCTCATCAGATGCAGCCGCATATCTTTTGTGATGTGATTACATACATATTCATCCAGATATTTCAGGAATGCATTCAGGCAATACTGAACAAGGACGATCACGATGAGTCCGACACTGTATGTCATGAACAGGCTTGCAGAAACAGAGGCAGAATCGATTACTTTTTTTGTATATAACGCAAAAAAGACGCTCAGCAGGGAGATACAGATATCTCCGATGATCAGAAACAGTATTCTGATGTGCTGAGGTTTAGTCTGATTCCATAACCATTTGTATTCTGTCTTGTCAGTCATACATTTTTACGAATTCAGAAGAGGAGTTAATCTTCTTCAACTGCTCCGATGGATCTGAGGGTGGAAATGACCTTTTCCACATCTTTTCTTGCGGTCGCTTCACTGACATCATATGTCTTCAGCATTTCCTGAATAATTGCTTCTTCTGTCGTTTTGTTTTTCAGCATACCGACAATAAAAGCACCGGTTGAATTCATTTTTACAATACTGTTAAACTTCTGTTCTCCAAATGGAATAATGTAGCTTTCATCTTCGTTTGTATGGGTGATAAAGTCTTTCTTTAACTGGATCATATGAATATTTACTCCTGTTGTCCGTGCAATTAATTATACTTGGGAAATGAAGGTTTGTTTTTTTATAGAACGCAATAAAGGGCTCTTGTGCGCTTAATGTACAATGATGCCGCAAAACAGTGTTGATAAAGCATTATGAGCAGAATGAATCAAAAGATTATTTGGAAAGTACATGAAAACACGATTTGCGCAAAGAAGTGAGAATTATTTATTTCCATAAAAACAAAAGTATTGCGAAGGGACAATATCAATATCATAATATTTCCAGAAAGTTCATATAAGAAAAGGAGAAAAACATATGAGAGTAGTAATTCAGGACAACTACGAAAAAATGTGTGAATGGGCTGCGAACTATATCGCAGACAAGATCAATTCTCACAAGGAAGAAAGACCGTTTGTTCTGGGTCTGCCGACAGGATCTTCCCCTCTAGGAGTATATAAGAGACTGATCGAAAAGAATCAGAAAGGCGAACTGTCCTTTGCGAATGTCGTTACTTTCAACATGGATGAATACCTGGGACTCCCGAAAGAACATGATCAGAGCTACTGGTATTTCATGCACGACAACTTCTTCAACCATCTGACAGATATGAAAGCAGAGAACATCAACATTCTCAACGGCATGACCGATGACCCGGCCGGTGAATGTGCGCGTTATGAAGAAAAGATCGCTTCCTACGGCGGCATCGATCTCTTCATGGGCGGTATCGGTGTTGACGGCCATCTGGCATTCAATGAACCATATACATCCCTGTCTTCCAGAACAGGCGAACGTATCCTGACAACAGATACAAGAATCGTAAACAGCCGCTTCTTCGGCAACGATCCGGAAAAAGTACCGGCAAAGGCATTATCCGTTGGTATCGGAACAGTAACGGATTCCAAGGAAGTTCTGGTTCTCATCAGCGGCCACAACAAGGCAAGAGCGCTTGCGGCAACCGTTGAAGGTGCTGTATCCCAGAAATGGACATGTTCTGCGCTTCAGCTGCACAACGGTGCGATCATAGCTTGTGATGAAGCAGCCTGCGGAGAACTGATGGTAGATACTTATAAATACTTCCTGGATATTGAAAAGAACGAAAGACTGTAAAGACTGCGGGTTATTTCTTTTCAGCTAAATTACCAACAATATAAGAAGAAAAGGAAATATCAGAGATGGTATTTCCTTTTTCATCACATAATTTCACACGAATCCAATTAAGGGAAACATAGAAATGTATGATATTATTTACCCATGAGGAATAAGAGACGGTGGCGATTAAAGAAATCGGTCAAAATTGTTTTTGCGGAATTGATAGCTTTGGCAGGACTTTTGACATATCATCATTTCTTCCAGGTTCAAGCTTCTATTAAGCCGGAAAAGCTTTTTTGCTCTGAAGATGTTTATATGGCTAACTACTACAGGATAAATTTTCAGTATTATCAGATCGAGCCGGATCAGCTGCTGGAAAATGTCAAACTTCCCGGTGTTGTCTGGAAACAATCAGGGAAGCTATCAGAAGAAGACAGTCAAAACTATCTCAATATCATAAAGAATAAAAACTATCTTCCGTTTATTACGATCAGTGAGGACGAAGTATATCTGGAACATCTTGATGATCCGGTTTCAATTGATCCTGAAAAATATATAGAACTGATATGGAGTATGGAGAATGATGTGCCGACGTTGAGGATCGAGGATGGCGTCAATAGAAATGAAGACGGTGAATACAATATCGTATACCGGCTTCTGCAGGGAGATGAAGTGGTGGATCTGAAGATCCTTAAAGTAATCGTCGAAACTCCGACTTGGAAGAAAAAAGAAAGAGAACAGGAAGAAAAAGTTCAGAAATTTCTTGATTTTGCCCAGTCGCAGGTTGGCAAAGGTTGTTCGGGACCACTGAGATATTTCGGACATGATGAAAAATGGTGTTCAGAATTTGTTTCTTATTGTGCACATATGACGGGTTTTGTTGAAGATGAAGGACTCTTCCCGAAATATTCGTATTGTGCACAGGGCATCGCATTCTTTAAGAGTAAAGGAAATTATCATGTCAAGGGAGATGGATATATTCCGCAGCCCGGAGACGTTGTCTTCTTTGGAAGCGGCGGGAAGTCCCATACCGGAATCGTAAAAGATGTTAAAGGTGATATTCTTTATACGATAGAAGGAAACGCATCCGGGCGGGGCGATTACCATACGAAAAAAGCCGGTGCTAAGGTCAGAAGGTTATCTTCCGGTTATGTACATTCGTTTGGGCATCCTGACTGGACACATGAGCTGGAAGAAGAAACTGAAGAAACGGAAAGTTAATTATTTTAAAGAATAAGGATCAGGATTAACTGATCTTTTTTCATATTGCGGAGTGTTCAGAGAATTCGACAGTTTCTTTATATAGAAAGAAGGGAAATCTGTAACAGGAAAGAATTCGAATCATGTATAATTATCTAAATAGAGGTGTTGCTTATGTTAACAGTTTTAAATCATCCGTTAATAACACATAAATTAACGTTAATGAGGAACAAGGATACAGGGACGAAAGATTTCAGGGAGAACCTGGATGAGATCGCCGAACTGATGGCATATGAAGTATGCAGAGATCTGCCGACAGAACCTGTGCAGATCGAAACGCCTATGGGACCGTGCACAGGATATCAGCTGAGCAGGGAAGTGGTTATCGTACCGATCTTAAGAGCAGGAATCGGACTGCTGGACGGAATC
>CADBPK010000059.1 GCA_902796465.1 uncultured Erysipelotrichaceae bacterium
GGATACGACGCGGACGCTGTCACCGTATTTTTCATCGAACAGCGCGATGGCGCCGGTCTTCTTGGCTTCCTCGACCGGAAGGACTTCCGTCTGTACCGGGACATCCGCGAGGATCATCTCATTGACTCTTTCCTCGACCTGTTCGATCTGTTCTTCTGTGAGTTTTTCATAGTGCGTAAAGTCGAAACGTCCGTACTTCGGACCGTTGTACGAACCGGCCTGGGCAACATGCGTACCGACGATCTCACGCAGGGCTGCCTGCAGGAGATGCAGGGATGAATGGTTTGCCCGGGTCAGCTGGCGGTCTTCATAGTTGTATTCCGCTTCAACGACATCACCCAGTTTGACGCTGCCGCTTTCAACACGGACATGATGCAGGTGCTGCTGATGCGGTGCTTTCTTGACATCTGTGACTTCACATGTGCATGCATCACTGCGGATCCATCCGGTATCAGCGCACTGTCCGCCTGATTCCGCATAGAAGCATGTCTGATCAAGGATGATATCGCCTTCATCCGTTATTTCATCCACTTTGACGCCGTCCTTGAACAGGCCGATGACAGTTGCTTTGCAGGATGCTTCCGTATATCCGACGAATTCGGATTTTTCTTCGAAGTCCATCAGGTCTTTGGACTGGGAAGACATGGACTGTGCATCTGCACGCGCGTTCTTCGCACGCTCGCGCTGTTCAGCCATGGCCTTTTCAAATCCCTCGCTGTCGACTTCATAGCCGGCATCTTCTGCGATCTCACTTGTCAGCTCCTTCGGGAATCCGTAGGTATCATACAGTTTGAATACGACATCACCCGGAAGCTTCTTTGTATCTTTATGAGCAGCGAGAGCGTCATTGAGGAGGTTTTCTCCGAATACGAGTGTCTTATGGAAGGATTCTTCTTCCGTTTTGACAAGACGGCTGACAAGGTCAACCCGATCGAGCAGATACGGATAATATCCTTTCATGTTTTCGGCAACGACTTTGACCAGCTGGTACATGAAGCTGCCTTCAATGCCGAGCTTGATGCCGTAACGTACTGCTCTGCGCAGGACACGTCTCAGGACATAACCGCGGCCTTCGTTGGAGAAAGTTGCGCCGTCAGAAAGCGCAAATGTCACAGTACGGATATGGTCAGCGATGACACGGTATGCCATCTTGTATTCTTTTTCGTCATAGGAATGCTTCGCGATCTTTTCCGTTGCGCGGATCACCGGCAGGAACAGGTCGGTATCAAAATTTGTTTCGCCGTTCTGGATCAGGCATACGAGACGTTCCAGACCCATGCCGGTATCGATGTTCTTCTGCGGCAGTTCCTTGTATTCGGAACGCGGTTTTTCACCAGGACGGCAGTCATACTGGGAGAAGACGATATTCCATGTTTCGATATATCTGTCATTTTCCATATCTTCAAAGAAGAGTTTCTCGCCGAGTCCCTGCGGATCATATTCCGGTCCGCGGTCATAATAGATCTCAGTATCCGGTCCGCCAGGCCCTTCGCCGATCTCCCAGAAGTTGTCATAGGATTTATGGATATGCTTCGGGTTCATGCCGACTTTGATCCAGAGGTCATAAGCTTCCTGATCATCCGGATAAACGGTAACATACAGCTTTTCCGGATCAAAACCGATCCATTCCGGACTTGTAAGGAATTCCCATGCCCACGGGATCGCTTCCTGTTTGAAATAGTCGCCGATGCTGAAATTGCCGAGCATTTCGAAGAAAGTATGATGTCTGGCTGTTTTGCCGACATTTTCGATATCGTTCGTACGGATGGACTTCTGGGCGTTTGCGATCCTGTTGCAGGCCGGTTTCTCCGTTCCGTCAAAATACTTCTTTAATGCAGATACACCGGCATTGATCCACAGCAGTGTCGGATCGTTATGCGGGATCAGACTGGCTCCCGGTTCGATCATGGATCCCTTTGAAGCAAAGAAATCCAGGAACATCTGTCTGACCTGATCACCGGTTAATTGTTTTGTACTCATTTTCAATACCTCCCAATAAAAAAAGCACCAACATCCAGGAACGTAAGAACGCGGTACCATCCTGGTTCATGCGGAGCATGCACCTTAATTGACCCTTAACGCAGGGATTGCGTCGCTGATTAGGCGCGCTGGTGGAGAGAGCTTCGTTTCGATGTCCGTACAGGCTTTCACCGCCGCCTGCTCTCTGCAACAGGAACACCGCACTACTTATTCTCCGTCATAGCTTTATCGCGGAATATTTTACCATTGATTTGATACGAAATAAAGAAAATCATTGTGTAAATGGAGACTTTTTTATAAGATATTCCTAATACTATGGAGGAAATCTCGATGGAAGTTAAAAACGAAAGAAAAAAAGAACTCATGCTTGGCAATAAAGCCGTGGCCCGCGGTCTTTATGAAGCAGGAGTTTGTTTTATTTCCAGTTATCCCGGCACACCCAGTACCGAGATCACGGAAGAAGCAGCGAAATATGATGAGATTTACTGCGAATGGGCACCAAATGAAAAGGTTGCGATGGAAAGTGCTTTCGGCGCCAGCCTGGCAGGCAGACGTTCCTTCTGTGCACAGAAGCATGTCGGACTGAACGTTGCGGCGGACCCGCTTTACACGATGTCCTATACCGGCGTCAATGCCGGCATGGTTATTGCGGTAGCGGATGATCCGGGTATGCATTCTTCCCAGAATGAACAGGACAGCCGTCACCATGCGATTGCCGCAAAAGTGCCGATGCTCGAACCGTCTGATTCACAGGAAGCACTTGCCTTTACAAAACTCGCCTATGATATCTCCGAAGAATACGATACGCCTGTTCTTCTGAAGATGTGTACAAGAGTCGCGCATTCCCAGTCAGTTGTTTCCCTGTCCGAAAGAGAAGTACCTGTCAAGGAATACGAAAAGAATATTGCAAAATATGTAATGATGCCGGGCAATGCCCTGAAAAGACATCCGTTCGTGGAAGAAAGAACAAAGAAACTGACAGCCTTTGCGGAAACATCCGGCATCAACCGCATCGAAAAAGGCGGAAACAAACTCGGTATTATCACTTCTTCCACTTCTTATCAGTATGTGAAGGAAGTATTCGGAGATGAAGTATCCGTTCTTAAACTCGGCATGACCAATCCCCTGCCGGAACAGCTGATTCGTTCCTTTGCGGCGGAAGTTGAACAGCTGGCAGTCGTGGAAGAACTGGATCCGATCATTGAAAACCATGTTCGTTCTCTCGGACTCGATGTGATCGGCAAGGACCGTCTGCCGATGATCTATGAATTCTCACAGAATATGATCCGCGAAGCGTTCGGCAGGGAAACAAAATCCGGCCGTACGCTGAATGAAATGATCCCGATGCGGCCGCCTGTCATGTGTGCCGGCTGTCCGCACAGAGGAATGTTCTACACACTGAAGAAGAACCGTGTTACCGTTCTCGGTGATATCGGATGCTATACACTTGGTGCTGTTGCACCGCTCGGCGCGATCGAAATGACACTCTGCATGGGTGCTTCCATCGGGGCAGTGCATGGTTTCAACAAGATCCTCGGTAAAGAGAGTGAGTCAAAGACAGTTGCCGTGATCGGCGACTCCACATTTATGCACTCCGGTATGACAGGACTTGCGAATGTTGCCTACAACCAATCCAATTCCACGATCATCATCCTGGATAACTCCATCACCGGCATGACCGGACACCAGCAGAATCCGACTACCGGATACAATATCAAAGGCGATCCGGCCGGCAAGATCGACCTCGAAGCACTCTGCCGTTCCATGGGTTTCAGCCATGTCCGTGTTGCGGATCCGTACAATCTGGCGGAATGTGACCGGGTCCTGAAAGAGGAACTTGCCTACGAAGGACCTTCCGTGATCATTTCCAGAAGACCTTGTGCCCTTCTCAAGTATGTTAAGCATAAGGCACCGCTGAAAGTGAATCCGGATAAATGCGTTGGATGTAAATCCTGCATGCAGATCGGCTGCCCGGCTGTTTCCATCAAAAACGGCAAGGCATTCATTGATAATACATTATGTGTAGGCTGCGGTGTCTGCAGCCAGATGTGCAGATTCGATGCGTTCGCATCCACAGAGGAGGCATGATATGGAAACAAAGAATATTATGATCGTCGGTGTCGGCGGACAGGGTTCCCTGCTTGCCAGCAAGCTGATCGGCCATCTTCTGCTCGCACAAGGCTATGATGTCAAGGTTTCCGAAGTACACGGCATGAGCCAGCGCGGCGGCAGCGTCGTTACTTATGTGCGCTTCGGGGATAAAGTTTATTCACCTGTCATCGACCGTGGAGAAGCGGATTACATCGTTTCCTTCGAAGCGCTCGAAGCGGCGAGATGCCTCCCCTTCCTGAAAGAGGACGGTGTCATCGTTACAAATACCCAGCAGA
>CADBPK010000060.1 GCA_902796465.1 uncultured Erysipelotrichaceae bacterium
CATCAGAGCACCATGTTTCCCCCTGCCCCGTTTGTCCTGGTCTTCCTTGTCAGAATACTGCGGAAGCTTCTTTCCGGGGGAACGGCGGATGAGATCGCGGAAAAACTGGTTGGTCAGTTCGTGTATTACACCGATGTATGCAGTGATGCTGAAAAGCTTGAACATGCGCAGCCATTAAGTCATTTTTCAGACCTTCTGAACGATGAATATCTTTTGTCGGAAGATGATATCGAAGAAGACCTGGAAAGAATTTATGCGGATCCTGAGGCAGTCCCTGATCAGCTGTTTTACAGCTTTTATTACTATGCCCGGATCGTATTGTCACAGGTTCCCGATATCCTTGATCAGTATGGAAAGTTTCCTGAAGAAAGCAGGGAGCTCAGAAACAAGATAATGGAAATGTAAATGATGATCGTCAGAATACTTGTGATTACAGCTGTATCGTCTGTCGTACTGTTTATGATTGTTCTGCTCATCATGCGGTACTACCCTCCCGTCGGCAGATTGCCCGGCCGGGAAAAGCAGAAAGAATATGCTCAGAAGTGCAGGCTGTATTATGACAATCATTTTCATAATGAAAACGACTACAGCATCATGACGGGGAAGCGGTCAAAGGCAGGTGAACGCACAAAACCGGAAAAGCGTATTCCGGTGCGGAAGATCGAAACCGTTGAACATGCGGGAAGCGATGAAATGCGGGTGGTCTGGCTCGGCCATTCTTCCGCCCTCGTCCAGATGGGTGAAAGGAATATCCTTCTGGATCCCATGCTTGGTGAATATTGTTCCCCTGTCGGCATCCCCGGCATGAAGCGTTTTTCCGATATCCCCCTTACGGCGGAAAACATGCCCGGGATCGATGTACTGTTTATCTCACATGATCATTACGATCATCTCGATCACGCTTCCATCAAGGCCATTGACAGTAAGGTTAACCATTACATCGTTCCTCTGGGAGTTGATGTGATCCTGTCAGGCTGGGGCATAAACGAGGATAAGCTCCATGCACTTGAATGGTGGGAAAGCCTGGAACTTGACGGCATAACATATACACTGATTCCCTCACAGCATTCCTCCTTCCGCAATCCCATGCATGCCTATTCAACTCTGTGGGGCGGCATTTACATCCGGAATGACAGGCACAGCCTGTACTTTACGGGAGACTGCGGGTACTGCGATGTTTTCACAAAAGTCCATGAATGTTTCGGTGAAACGGAGCTGATGCTGGCGGATTCCGGGCAGTATAACGATGCCTGGGCACAGACACATATGACACCGGAACAGGCAGTACAGGCCGCAAAGGACGCGCATGCCGCATGGCTGATGCCCGTCCACTGGGGCGCGTTCAGGTTATCCACGCATCCATGGGACGATCCGCCGAAGCGCGCCCTGAAAGCAGCGGCGGAACAGGGTGTTTCCCTGGTTCTCCCTGAGATCGGCCAAATGGTATATTGCGACAATATCTCTTCCTGCACGGAACATTGGTGAGAAGCGTACAGATAGGAAAACCTGCTATGAATACGAAAGTGAAAAAACAACACCCGCAGATGCTCGGCATTCTGCTGTATATGCTGATCGGCGCTGCCTGCGGCATACTGATCATCAGTTATATGGAAACGCTCGCAGACGCGGGAGCTCCGGCAGGCGGACTGCTGCTGTTTATCCCCCTGCTGCTTTCCGTTTATATCGCAATGATCCTGCAGACTGCCATTCATGAAGCCGGACATCTGGTTTTCGGACTGCTCACCGGCTACCAGTTTGTTTCATACCGGGTATTTAACTGGATGTGGCTGAAGAAAGAAGGAAAGATCCGTTTCCGGCGTATGTCACTTGCCGGGACAGGAGGACAGTGCCTGATGTCCCCGCCGGATCGGAAAGACGGGAAAACACCGGTGCTTCTCTACAATTTCGGCGGCGCGATCATGAACCTGATCGCCTCCGCGGTCTTCATCTGGGCTTCCTTTCAGTTTTCCCCTGTTTCGTTCTTCACTGTTTTCTTCCGGATCTTTGCCCTGATCGGCATCGCCTTTGCATGTCTGAACGGCATTCCCCTTAATCTCGGACCGGCAGACAATGACGGATCCAATGCCCTTGCGTTAATGCGGAACGAAGAAGCTGTCCGGGCTTTCCGGATCCAGCTGGAAGCCAACGCGGAAGCCGCCGCCGGCAAACGTCTCGGGGAGATGCCGGAAGAATGGTTCGTCATGCCGGATGATGAAGCGATGAACAACAGTCTGACTGCGGTAATCGGCGTACTTGTCTGCAGCCGGCTTATGGATCAGCACCGATTTGCGGAAGCGGATGCCTGTATGGAACATATCCTCTCCATCAAAAGCAGGATCGTACCGCTGCACCGGACCTTTCTGACCTGTGACCGTATCTTCGTGGAACTGATGGGTGACAATGATCCGGACAAGCTGAATGCCCTGCTTACGGAAGAGCAGAAGAAAATGATGAAGACATCGGAAACCGTTCCTTCCGTCCTCCGCACGGAATACGCGTATGCCCTTCTGGCTGAACATGATACTGCCAAAGCAAAAGAGATCGAAAAAAAGTTTGAACGGGTCGCTTCCGATTATCCATATACAGGAGATATCGCGGAAGAAAAGGAATTTATGCAGATGATACGGGAACATGTAACTCCTGCGGGATGAAACTTAGATACACTTTGCGGACATTTGTCTCAGACCAGTTTCATATCTGCATGATATAATTCCTTTGTTATTCCTAATACAGCCGGGATAACAGAAAATATTGTTTTTTGGAGGTAATTATGTCGTCATTTGCTGTTTTCGCGGACGGGACCGCGAACCTGCCCGGAAGTCTTCTGGACGGAATCACCCTTCTCCCGAGTGAATATACCCGGGACGGCGTGCCTGTCACCTATACGGGAGATATCGAGCATTTTGACATGCATTCCTATTATGAAGAACTCCGGCACGGCGCGAATATCCGCACCAGCCTGCTGAATACAGCGCTCTTCCTGACCAGTTTTGAACCTTTGCTGAAAGAAGGTCAGGATATCATCTATATCGCGATGAGCTCAGGCATCAGCGGCACATACAATGCCGCACAGACCGCAGCGCAGCAATTGATGGAGGACTATCCGGAACGGTTTGTCCATATCGTGGACTCCCACGGATGCGGGTTCGGCAACGGCATGCTGGCAATCCGTGCAGCACAACTCAGCAAAGAAGGAACGGATGTCCGGGAAGCCGCAAACATCCTGGATGAACTTGTGGATCACTGCTGCCAGTATTTTACCGTCGATGACCTGAATTTCCTGAAGCGTACCGGAAGAGTCAGCGGCGCTGCTGCCCTGATCGGGACGACCCTGCAGATCAAACCGATCCTCTACGGCGACCATACCGGCCATATCGTTTCATGCGCCAACTGCCGCGGCAGAAAGAAAGCCATCCGGAAACTTGCTGAAAAGTACAGTGAAAAAAGACTGGATCTCACCGCACCGAAAGTCTATATATCCAACGGTGACTGTATGGAAGATGCCCTGAAGCTGAAGGAAATGATCCTTGAGATCACCCCGGATGCCGATATCATCATCGTTCCTCATGAGCCTTTCTCAGGCGCCCATGTCGGACCCGGCATGCTGGGACTCTTCTTCCTCGGAAAAGAACGGTAGGCCGGCTGTATATCAGTTTCAGAACAGATACCCGTATCACTGCGGGTTCTTTTTTTTGTTCAGTCATTGACGCACAAAAAGCGTCCTCAGAGAATCTCAGCAATGTATAATAATGAGTGAACATGAATCAG
Source organism: uncultured Erysipelotrichaceae bacterium (assembly GCA_902796465.1). Classification (GTDB taxonomy): domain Bacteria; phylum Bacillota_I; class Bacilli_A; order Erysipelotrichales; family Erysipelotrichaceae; genus Bulleidia. The sequence goes on from CADBPK010000060.1 coordinate 3,769, forward strand.
ATACCGAAAGATAAAACCGGATCCAAGTCAAAATCCCTGCAGACCAGGGTCTTTCGTGCGGTATTGATGGGGTCATTCCTGCTCGGGATCGTGACGCTTCTTGTCGGTATTGCGATCTATACCTATACCTTTCTGGAGTCACAGATCTCTTCTGCCTTCGGTCTCAGCATCACAGCAGGATCCATGATCTCCAAGACGGTCGATGTCGGAAGCCTTTCCAATGAGATCATGACCGTATACAACGGTCTGAGTGAAGAAGAAAGACAGATGACCGGTACAGAGGAATACAATCGGCTGTTTGATTACGTATATGATAATCCTGAATACTGGAAACTGATCGAGCTCCTGGATACATTCGCCTCCAATACGGATGTCAGTGATGTATATGTCGGTGTATATGACAGGCGGACACAATCCCTTGTCTATATATGCGATCCGGACAAACGTCAGAGCCGTGCCTGTCTGCCCGGGGAGTGGGAACCGCTGGAAGACAGGGAGCTGAATAAATTCCTGAAATGGGAAGGAAAAGGCGAGCTGTATGATATCGGCAAAACCGATCGGTACGGCTATATGTGCACAAGCGGATTCCCGCTGGACTTTGAAGAAGAAAACAGCCTGTTTGTCCTTGTGGATATCACGCTGGACAGATTCCTGCGGGGATTGCGGCGGTTCGTACTGAGCTACACCGTGACGCTGATCCTGCTGGTAATACTGATCGGATGGTTCATGAACAGGCATATGGACCGCATGCTGGTAAAACCGATCAACCGGATCGGGGAAGCGGCACGCAAATATGTAAAGGACAGGAAAGACGGATATACGGCCAACGATCATTTCGCCTCGCTGGAGATCCATACCGGGGATGAGCTTGAAAACCTCGGAAATGTGATGGCGGAAATGGAAAAAGGCCTGGGTGAGTACGAACAGGACCTGACCAGAGCGACCGCGGACAGAGAACGTCTGACCGTCCAGCTGACCCTGGCGGAAAAGATCCAGGCAGAGATGCTGCCGAAGAACTTTGACGATTTCAGGGAACGGAATGAATTTGCCCTCTATGCCCTGATGGATCCGGCCATGGAAGTCGGCGGTGACTTCTATGACTTCTATATGCTGGATGATGACCATCTGGTCCTGACCATTGCGGATGTTTCCGGCAAGGGGATCCCCGCCGCCCTGTTCATGATGGCATCCAAGATCAAGATCGGGGATTATGTACGCATGGGTCTGCCGCTGGCGGAAGTCATGGAAAAAACCAACAATGATATCTGCGCGCAGAATGTCGAACAGATGTTCGTGACGGTATGGACAGGTATCCTCGAGATCTCCACGGGTATCCTGAAAGCTGTCAATGCCGGTCATGAATACCCTGTGCTCAAAGATCCGGACGGTAAATTCGAATTGTTCAAAGACAAACACGGATTCGTCATCGGCGGCATGGACGGCATGAAATACAAAGAATATGAGATACAGATGCGTCCCGGATCGGCACTCTTCCTTTATACGGACGGTGTACCGGAAGCTACCAGCAAAGACAATGAACTCTTCGGTACGGACCGCATGCTGGAAGCACTGAACAAAGACCCGGATGCCGCGCCGGAAGTTCTCCTGGAGAATGTGCACAAAGCCGCTGATGCCTTCGGCGGTGAAGAACAGTTCGACGATCTGACGATGCTGTGCATAAGGTACTTCGGCCCTTCACAAAACAATGAACACTGACACAGAAACTGCGGTTTCTGTGTTTTTCTGTTTCCCGATAAAGGAAAATATGGCATGATAGTGTTTGTTGCAAAAGGAGTTAAGTATGAAGATCGCAGTAACATATGAAAACGGAAATATCTTCCAGCATTTCGGAAGAACAGAAACATTCAAGATCTATGAAATTGAAAACAATACGGTCATCTCTTCGGAAGTGACCGGTACGGAAGGACATGCTCACGAAGCGCTTGCGGATTTCCTGAAAGCACAGGGTGTTGAAGTCCTGATCTGCGGCGGTATGGGTCCAGGGGCACAGAACGCCCTGGCACAGGCCGGCATCGAAGTTTATGCAGGCGCGGAAGGCAGCTGTGATGAAGCTGTTGAAAAATACCTCAAAGGCGAGCTGGCTTCCACCGGTGTCAATTGTGATCACCATCAGGAAGAACAGGAAGGCTGTGATCCGAAACAATGTGCTTCCTGCCCGGGCTGCACACCGCAGATCATCCTGGAAGGAAAGAATGCAGGAAAGACTGTCCGCGTACACTACCGCGGGACATTCAATGACGGCACCCAGTTTGATTCCTCCTATGACCGCGGGGAACCGCTGGAATTCATCAGCGGCGCAGGCATGATGATCGCCGGCTTCGACAAGGCAGTTGTCAATATGGAACCGGGTGAGGTCACAGACATCCACCTGATGCCGGAAGAAGCCTACGGCATGCCGAATCCGAATGCGGTATTTACCGTACGCATTGCCGAACTGCCTGGATCGGAAGGGCTCGAAAAAGAACAGGTCGTATTCCTGCAGACAGAAGCCGGCTATCCGATGCGCGTCAGGGTAGCGGACAAGACAGAAACGGATATCACATTCGATGCCAACCATGAAATGGCCGGCAAAGAACTCAATTTCCGCATTGAACTGATCGAAGTACGCTGAACGAAAATACCGGATTGTGATGATCCGGTATTTTTAGATTTGCCGCCTGTATCTTTTGCTTATCCTGTATGATCCTTTCTGTATATTTCCATGTAAACATGATCATCTCTGCGGTCATATTCCCTGTATCCGCATTTCTCATACACATGGATCGCCCTGGCATTTTCCGGGTCAGCCCGCAGGAAAATCCTGGTCAGGCCGAGATCGTTCATACCGTATCCGATCATAGCGGAAACAGCTTCCGTACCGAATCCCCGATCCTGCATAGCGGCAGTGACGGCAATGCCGAATTCCCCTTCCGTTGCCTTTAGATTCATCAGTTCGGTATTTCCGATAAACTTGCCTGTACTCTTTTCAATCATGGAAAAGACAGGTGCCTCTTCTTTCAGTTTTGACTGTACCCATTCCGCTTCCTGTTCCGCAGTAAAAGTCATATTTCTTGTACCCAGGAACCGGTTGACGTTCTCATAATCATTGACCATGGTTAGATAATC
>CADBPK010000061.1 GCA_902796465.1 uncultured Erysipelotrichaceae bacterium
AAAGGAGTTTTATGACCGAACAGAGAAGATACAAAGATTATTTTTCATTTGAGTCCATTCGAGACAAAGACGGCGAAGTCGTCTGTTATCATATCACGATGATCGGCACGATCGAAGAAGACGGTGTCCCGCGGATCCGTTCCGATATCGGTACGGAAAACGATAAGCGCTATGCATTCGGCAAGCTGACGGTCAGGGGATGTGACCGGAAGATCCGCGTGCTGCTGAACGAGACAAACAGCCGCATCTACAGCCACACATATGATCCGTATGAAGGCACTGAGGATACGATCAGTTTTGCGGCAAGAGACTGGCGTGCGGATGAAGTATACCAGTTTAATGAAGGGGACCGTGTGCTCCTCGAAGGCAGGGCATACATACGTTATAAAGAAGATCAGACAGATGAAAGGCTGCCGGAACTGAGTTTGACGGTAACCGGGCACTTTCTGCTCGGACGCAGAAGAAGCCGTATCCGTTCCATGAACGCCGGTCTGGTTCCGCAGGAATAAATAAGCTGGATCCTTATGGGATCCAGCATTTTCTTTAGAATAATGATGCAAGCAGCGGTGCGAGGATGACTGTTATGATACCCGCGGTAACGATTGCGAGAGAACTCATGGCTCCCTGTACCGGACCGATCTCCATCGCCCTTGAAGTACCGATCGCGTGTGCGCTCGTGCCTATGGCGAGGCCCTGTGCAACCGGGTCGGTAATATGGAATAGTTTGAACACGGTATCGGCGATGACAGCGCCGAAGATACCTGTAACGATGATGGCTGCGACGGTGATAGATACGATACCGCCCAGTTCCTCCGACACGCTCATGCCGATCGCGGTTGTGATGGATTTCGGCAGGAATGTGACGATTTCTGAATGAGAGAAGCGGAAGATCAGACCCATTACGATGATGACCGCAAGGCTGGTGACTGTACCGGCGAAAATACTGATGATGATCGCTTTCCAGTTTTTCTTCAGACGGTCGATCTCGAGATAAAGCGGGATCGCCAGGGAAACAGTAGCCGGTGTCAGGAGATAGCTCAGATATCTGGCGCTGGCATTGAAGGAATCATAGTCGACGCGGAATACCAGGACGAACAGGATCGTAAGAATGATGGAGATCAGAAGGGGATTCAGAAAACTCCATTTCAGCGTTTTCTTCAGCTTAAGACCGATCATGTAGCTGATCAGGCTAATCACGAGACCGATCGTCGTGCTGTTTTGGAATATAGTGTTCATCTGCTGCCTCCGTTCTTTTTGATGATCCATTCCGCGCATTTGCCGGTCACACCCATAACAATAATGGTTGAACCAAGGACTATGATCAGTGCGGGGATCAGGATCGGTTTGAGTGCATCCCAGTAATTGATCAGGCCTACTGCCGCGGGAATGAACATGACAGGCATGATCTCAACCAGAAACTGTGCGCTGCTCCATACCTGATTGATTTTGAGTATCCCGGTGAGCAGGAGTACCAGCATCAGGACAAGTCCGTAAATACTGGCCGGTATCGGCAGCGGGATAAAGTAGTGCATGAGTTCACCGATGCAGGTGACACCCATAATGATCATAAACTGGTGCAGATATTTCATATTTATTCACCTCAGTATAATTATGACATAATAAAAGCCGGCAAAAAACATTGTTTGTTAAAATGCGCTCTGATTTTATTCCTGCACATTTTGTTACCATAATCTTGTGATATGATTATTATGACCGAGAGGTATAGGTATGGCAAAAAAACTGAGACGCAAAAAAGGCGTGAAAAATAAAAAGCATATTTCTTCAGTCCGGCAGGAACCGAAAGATATTCAGATCGCGGAAGAAGCTACCGTGATTACAGATACAGAAGTTCAGCATGTTGCGGAAGAACCGGATATAATGCCGGAAGCTGCGGCTGAAATGACAGATGAAAGCGAAGAAACAGCGGATTCCGCAGTCAGTTCAGAGGAAATAATCCCGGACAGCGAACCAGTTACAGATGACATCCTGTTCCGGAAACCGTCTGAAAAACTGCATACGTCGGAGGATGTATCTGAACTTACGGCAGAAGACACTGCCGAGAGTTCTGAGCCGGGAACTGCGTCTGAAGTAACAGATGACAGCGAAGAAACAGCGGATTCCCCGGTCAGTTCAGAGGAAATAATCCCGGACAATGAACCGGATACAGATGATATCCTGTTCCGGAAACCGTCAGAAGATGAACTTCGTCCGGAACAAGAGGTATCTGAGCCTCTGACAGATGACAGTGCAGAGAATTCAGAACCGGAATCCACGGCAGAAACCGGGGAACCTGTTTCGCAGACTGCGTCTCAGGAAACGGAAACTGAAGACGAACCGCAGATACCGGAAACGGAAGAAACGGCACAGGAAGAACCCGTTCCGGAACCGGAACCTCCTGTAAAAGAAATTTCTGTCTTCATGGAACCGCCTCATTGGGTCCATCACACGAAAACGGATGACAGCGTTGTCGGCGGCATTATCTATCTGCCGCAATGCGACTGTTCCGTCTGCGGATTTACTGTAAATATGGAAAAGAAGATCTGCCCTCACTGCGGATCAAAGATGGAGTAAGATTATGGAACTCAAACCGGAAACATTACTGAAAGATATTATAAAGGAATACCCGTGGATCACGGAAGAAGCGATCAAGATCGATGAGCGTCTGAAAATCGTCAAAAATCCTGTTGGGAAAATGCTGCTGCGGAAAGCGACCGTCCAGGATCTGAGCGATAAAGCTGAGATGGATGTACAGGATATTATCAATCAGATCAGAACACTGATTCAGGAACATCAGTAAAAGAGGAGAATCCGTATGGCGATCGTGAAAAGAGAGATCTGTGAAGATACGTGGGCTCTGGAAGATAAAGGCGTGAGATTTTTCCTTCTGAAAGGCACAGAGTCATCTGTCCTGATCGATTCGGGCATGCACTGGACCTGCATAGATGATATTCTCGGCGATCTGAAGGATACCTGCATGGGCGTGATAAACACACACGCTGACAGGGACCATACAAGCGGGAATGACTGTTTCGAAGACGTCTATATGAGCGCGGCGGAATTTGCCCATTATTATCACAGCGGCAGACACACGCACCGCGTGCATGCCTTATTTGAAGGAGATGTGATCGATCTGGGCGACAGAGAACTGGAAGTAATTTCCGTACCCGGCCATACGCCCGGTTCCATCATGATTCTTGATCAGAAAACACATATCCTGTTCAGCGGTGATCCAATCCAGGAGAACAACGGGATCTTCATGTTCGGCGAAAACCGGAATATGTATGCGTTTCCGGAAGGACTCAGACATCTGCTGGAATGGGAAGATGAGATCGAAGAGATCTGGCCCTGCCATGGGAAAGCACCTCTGTACATAGATATCGTTTATGATCTGATCGAAGAAGCGGAACAGGTCATCGCCGGTGATATCCCGGGTACTAAGGAAACAAAATTTGACAAGGAGATCACGGTTTACAGGACAGATCATGCTGTATTCCTGTGCGACTGATGATTTGATTAAGAAAACGAATCGTTGTATTTTATATACAATGTATGGAAAAGAGGATCGTTTATGAAACGTCGTATCGTATCAGACTCATCATCCAATATTCTTGAAAGGAACAGTGATGTCGAATACTGCACTACACCGCTTAAGATTCTGATTGACGGAAAAGAATATCCGGATGTGCCTGGATTGGATATGGTTGACCTGGTCGCCAGGATCGAACTGAGCGAGAAGAATTCAACATCCTGCCCGAGCATCTCGGAATGGATAGATGCCTTTGAAGGCGCAGATGAAATCTTCGGCGTTACGATCAGCAGCAATCTTTCCGGCAGCTACAATTCCGCCATGAATGCGGCGGAGATGTATCTGGAAGACCATCCTGATGTGAAGATCCACATTTTCGATTCTCTGGCAACAGGCGGAACGATGGAACTTCTGATCGAGAAGATAGAGGAATGCATCCGTGCGGAAATGTCCTTTGAGGATATCATCAAGGCTGTCGATGAATATCATGAAAAAGACAAGATCCTGTTTTCCCTGGAATCCGTCAAGAATCTGGCCAAAAACGGCAGAATGCTGAAAGCGCTCGCCGATCTCGCAAATGCCCTGGGTATCCGTTTCATCGGTAAAGCGAGTGAAAGGGGAACCATTCAGCAGGCGCATATTGCCCGCGGTCAGAAAAAGGCACTGATAACTGTATACAACGAAATGCTGAAAATGGGCTATCAGGGAGGCAAAGTCCGCATCAACCACTGTCTGAATGTGGATGCGGCTGGAAAACTGAAGGACATGATCCTCCAGCAGTTTCCTTCCGCTGATGTCAAAGTATGCCTGACTACGGCATTATGCAGTTACTATGCTGAAAGAGGCGGCATGATCATCGGATTTGAAGTTGTTTAAACAAAAAGCAGTCCAACTGCTTTTTTTCATGTAGAATAAAAGTAATGGATGAGAGAAGGATTTCAGCCGAAGAATATAAATCCTATATCCTTTCACATCATGTAAAAGAATATGAGATACGGCAGGATAATGATGACTGTATATCTCTTCTGACGGATACTGCGGTCGGGCAGGTGAATTTCTATCCGCAGGATATTGTTGAACTGCAGATCCAGAATAAAGAGAATGAAGAGATAATCTTTTATCTGCATTTTCAGCTGTCCGATGAACAGCATGCCCATGAATTGTTTCAGGAAATGGTCACAACGCTGATCAGGCAGAAGGAAGAAAAAAAGATCAAAGTACTTCTGACCTGTTCTTCCGGCATTACGACCAATTATTTCGTTTATCTTCTCAACGATGCGATGACTTCTCTGAACATGAATTTTGAATTCGCTGCAGAGGATCTCGCGAAAGTCTATTCTTCCGGTTTTGATTATGACGTGATCCTTCTGGCACCGCAGGTTCATCATGAATACGACAGATTCACGAAGATCTTCCCGGAACAGCTCGTTCTCAAGATACCCGTATCTGTTTTCGCTACATATTCCGCGGGCAGTCTCATCAAAATGATCATTGAGGAAAAGAAAAAGAATGATCTTGAAAGTGTGCACAGCAGCGAGACGATGGATCTGCGGAAACCGTTTGATAATCCTTACCGCATTCTTTCCATCGTTATGATCAAATACAAAGGACAGTTCCGATTTGCATACAGGATCTATGACCACGGAAAAAAGACACTGGATAAAGAAGTAATCAAGCCGTCACAAACATTCCAGGACATTATAGACCTGCTGGATTACGTTCTGGCCAGACATGAGAATATCAGCGCGATCGGACTTGCGCTGCCGGGTATAGCCTATCACGGATATCTGTATCATCCGGCTTATGGCTTTACCAACCATGACAATATAGGGATATTTCTCAGTGAAAAGTATAAAATCCCTGTATTCCTGATCAATGATGTCAACGCTGTGGCGCTCGGATATTATGCGCTTCATGAAGATTCTGAAAACATGGTTTTCTATTATCAGCCAAGAGGATCCGCGAAGGGCAGGGCAGGCATCATCATCAACGGCAGACTGCACCGGGGAAGGAAAAGCTTTTCCGGCGAACTGTCATATCTGACGGATGCGGTCGTGGAAGATGCGGAGAGAAAGAAAACTACGCCGTCCGGTGCGGAAGAGATCGTCCGCAAAGTCCTGATCGAACTGATCACTACGATCGCGCCGGACAAGATCGTCATATGCAGCGAACTGACACCGGATATGGACCATCTGAGGGCACTGCTCAGGGAATATCTGGATGAACAGTATATACCGGAACTTGTTTACGCTGCCAGACTGAAAGAATTCATGCTGGCAGGTGCGATGATCCATTGTCTTGAAGTGATCACGCATAATGATCCCCAATTATATGAAGATAAAACGATACCGGAATCGGATGTTAAAAAATTCTGGAGTCTCGTCGATAAGTTCAGCGAAGGAGGTGAAGTGTGATGTCTTATCTGCGTCAATTTAATTTTCTCTCTGTATGCCTCCGGATGATCCTGGCGATGTGCGCCGGGGGTATAATCGGCTTCGGAAGGACCAGGAAAAAGAAAACTGCAGGCCTTCGTACGTATATGCTTACAGGTATCGGTGCTTCTCTGGCCATCATGATCTCTCTGTATGAATATGAAATGATGACGAACGGGCTGTGGGCGCCGATCGTGGAAGAGATTGGAATGAAATATGATGTATCCCGTTTCGCTGCCCAGGTCATCAGCGGTGCCGGCTTCCTGGCAGCGGGTTCCATCATCGCCATTGAGCATCAGCAGGTGGAAGGCCTGACGACAGCTACCGGTCTGTTTGCTTCTGTCTGCATGGGGCTTGCGGCAGGTGCGGGTTTCTATGAATGCGTACTGATCACATGTGTCCTGATCATTCTTGTACTGAACGTGTTCCAGCCGCTTGAAAGGATGTACAAACGTCATGCAAGAAACATCGACCTGATCGTTGAATTCGAATCTGTTGAAAATATTCAGCAGATCACGGAACTGCTGAATGAAAAAAATGCCAGTATTTATGACATCGATATTGAGCGTACGACAAGGTCGGGGGAACATTATCCGGCTGCCATCTTCTCCATGAAGATGAGCAAGGGAAAGATGTCACACGCGAACATGATCTCATCCATTGCGGAACTGGACTGTGTTTATTCAGTCGAAGAACTGATTGCATAAGGAGAAAGGATATATGCTGCATTTTTTAGATGGTCTACGTAACGTAACAATTCTCAGCACATTCTTCCGGCTTATGCTGGCATGTGTAATCGGCGGATTTCTCGGACTTGAGCGTTCATATAATAATAAACCGGCAGGATTCCGCACCCATATCCTTGTCTGTCTCGGCGGATGCGTGGCATCTATGACGGGTCTATATCTCTATCTGGTCGCAGGTCTGGCAACGGACATGTCGCGTATCGGCGCGAATGTCATCAGCGGGCTCGGTTTTATCGGTGCCGGAACGATCTTTGTGACACACAAGAAAACGATTAAAGGTCTGACGACGGCTGCCGGACTATGGACAGCGGGAATCATCGGCCTGGCAGTCGGAGCCGGATTCTATGAAGGTGCTTTCCTGGGCATGATCCTCGTCCTTCTGACAGAAACCGTGTTTACACGTCTTCGCGACCTGATCCAGCATACACCGCCGTCCACGCTGGCAGTCAGTTATACACGCAGGGAAGAACTCGACATAATAGTGAATCATCTGCGGCATGAAAACTGCAAGATCACAAACCTCAAGGTTGCCGGCAATACAAACGCCCAGACAGCACTGTACAACGCCCTGATCACACTGCAGCCGAATGCGGAAATGGATTTCACAGATATCTGCAGGGATCTGGAACAGATCGACGGAGTTGTTTCTGCTGAAATACTGTAGAAGAACCGGATATCCGGTTCTTTTTTGGGCAAAATACTTTTCAAAAAAGAGATTGTTTTATAATGTACCCATAAACGGAGGAACAGCATGAAAAAAGCGATCCTGTTTGATCTTGACGGCACATTGCTGCCGATGGATGAAGAAAAGTTTACCAGATACTACTTTTCAATGCTTTGTGAAATGACAGCGCCACTCGGATATAAACCCGAAGATCTTGTGAGAGAGATCTGGAAAGGAACTGCTGTCATGGTTCAGAATAACCGGGAGATGACAAACGAAGAAGCCTTCTGGCGGCATTTCGCCTCGGTATTCGGTGAGGACAAGCTGAAAGACAAGCCGGTATTTGACAGATTCTATGAAACAAGGTTTAAGGAGGCACGGCCATCGTGCGGATTCAATCCTCTGGCCAAAGACGCTGTGGCGATATGCAAAGATAAGGGATACCGGGTTATTCTGGCGACGAATCCGATATTCCCGCAGGCAGCTACTTATGAAAGGATCCGCTGGGCCGGAATGCAGCCGGATGATTTTGAATTTATTACAACGTATGAAAACAGCACTTCATGCAAACCGAATGTGATGTACTATGAGGAGATCCTTGAAAAACGCGGCCTGAAAGGGGAGGACTGCATCATGATCGGGAATGATACGACGGAAGATATCGCTGCTGAGCAGACAGGCATGGATGTGTATATCGTTACCGATTGTCTCATCAATAAAAATAAAACAGATCTGGAAACGATCCGTCATGGCTCGTTTGCCGATCTGCTGGAATATCTGAAACAGCTGCCTGACGTAAAGTGATGGCTGTATATAGAAAAGAGGTAAAAAAATGATCCTGATTTACGGAAGCGAAATGTGCCCTGACTGCAGGGAATGCAAATTCAACCTGGATGCCTACAGCATCCCTTATGAATACATCGACATTACAGCCGATCTGCATGCGCTGAAGGATTTTCTGGCCCTTCGTGACAGGGAACAGGTATTTGCTCCGTGCAAAGAGAATCACTCGATCGGTATTCCTGCGCTGATCATTGATGATGTTCTGACACTGGACTGGGAAGGTTTCATTGCCGGAAAAGGATATACAGTAATCCATTCAGAGAGTGCTTCCGAAGCATGCAGCGCAGACAGAAAAGGCTGTTAATTCACAGCCTTATCGTACGTTTATAGTGATACAGGGAGAACAGCGCGCACAGCAGGAGCGGTATGATGACGAACGCCAGCAGCAGGAGCGCAAATCCTGTTTCCATCTGCCCGTGCAGTATCAATGTCAGGAACATGTTTCCAAGATAGAACAATGACATTAAGCAGATTATTGCGTACAGCATCATGACTTCCCGGGTCATGATGTTTTTCAGTTTTGTGCGGTTATAGCCGATCTGATACAGAGACTGGTAAAGCATTTTCCGGTTGGAAATCTCGGTAGAGTACTGAAACATCATAGCCAGTGACAGCAGAACGCTCATGACGATATAGGACAGCATGGAAAGCATCATTTCCAGCGGCTTGCTGTTTTCCGAAAGCACGATGGATGACAGTATGATCGTACAGATCAGGAACAGCACGATATTGTTTTTCATGATCTGAATGTCAGTCCGGACAAATCCAAGGGAAGCCAGGGAGATAGGATCGCTGATCTTCGTATGACGGATCTGTTTTTCAATATACGGGATCAGTACGTGCTTCAGACACCCATACAAACCGAACAGGCCGATCATCGCTGCCTGCATCACACCTTCAGGATAAAAGTAGATATAGATGACAGGCAGAACGGCACAAAGCAGAAAGGCTGTTCTTTTTAACTTTGCGGACATCGTGGTCTTGACGGAGATCAGTGAACCGAGCGGATTGGCCATCTTTCTTTCATTCAGCAGGGAAGATGCGGAATTCCTGTATGCGAATGCCAGATTCAGGTAAGTCGTCCAGAAGACAACACTGACAAGAATGATCGTCGTCAGGATCACAGCGTCAAAATGGACACGGATGGCAAATGATTCGCTCAGAAAAGACGCGAATGCCAGATTGATAAAAGGAATGCAGACAAGGGCCAGAATAATACCCAGCGGAATCGCCAGCAGCATCAGCAGGAAAGTCTGTGACAGCAGATAGGAAGCCAGCTGTGAATATGTGGCACCGCAGATCAGCCTGATGGCCAGATCCTTTGCCTTATTCTTTACGAAAAAGTCATTTGCGAAAAACACGATGATCATACATACAATGATCACGAATACCGTCAATGTAAGAGCGAGGTTCTGCGTGCTGTTGATAAAGGTGACGCCGATCTCATCACTCATGGAGATATTGAAGAAAAGGAAAATGAACATGGAAGTCAGTACAAACGTCAGCCAGTAGAAAAGCGCTTTGGAGAGATTATTCCTGATTGATTTCAAAGCATCCTGAAAGATCATCCTGCCAGTACCTCCCTGGATTCGTCCGCGTTGACATCCACAATTCTTCTGAAATACTCTTCCTGCGTCATTCCGCCTCTCTTAATTTCCGTTTCGATATTGCCGTCATGGATATAGATAAAGCGGGTGGAATAGGAAGCAATCAGGGGATCGTGCGTGACCATAACGATCGTAACGCCTTCCTTCTGATTGAGATCCTGGAGAATCTTCATCAGCTCCGTGGAATTCCTGGAATCCAGATTGCCTGTCGGTTCATCCGCAATGATGAGTTTCGGATCGTTGATCAGCGCGCGGCAGATCGCGCCTCTCTGGCGCTGTCCGCCGGAACACTCATACGGGTATTTCACCAGCAGGCCTGCGATATTCATTTTCCCGGCGATTTCCTGGATTCTGTCGTGGATCTGCGCATCTGTCCTGCCTGCCAGGGATAAAGGCATGGCAATGTTTTCGTAGAGGGTATGCGTATCCAGCAGGTTAAAATACTGGAAAATAAAACCGAGGTTTTCATACCGGAAGACACCGATCTCGTCTTCACTCATGGAACGGACTTCTTTGTCGTGAATATACACGGATCCTTCCGTCGGAATATCGATCGTTGAAATATTATTGATAAAAGTCGATTTGCCGCTGCCGCTCGGTCCCATAATACCGATGAACTCTCCTTCGTAAACGCTGAAGTTGATATCATGCAGTGCTTCGAAGGCATTTTCTTTTCCGGCATTATAGATTTTCTTCATATGCTCGGCTCTCAGTACTGGATTGTTCATTAGGTTCTCCTTAATACATAAAGTCTATCATTCTTTTGTGCTGAGAATCTAAAAAAAGCAGACGATTATCTGCTTTAGAGGATTCGGTTGGTTCCGAAATATACGACAGCGAGGAATCCGGGACCAACATGTGATCCGATAACCGGTCCTTCCGTGGATATTTCAATATCTTTCACTGTCGGATAGGTTTCACGGATCAGATTTGCAAGATCCTCTGCTTCTTCTTCTGCATCCGCGTGATAAACAAGGATTTTGTCTCCGGAATAGGCAGGATCAAAATCATCTTTCATGCTTTCAACCAGGGTGTGGATCGATTTCTTTCTTCCTCTGACTTTATCATAAGCGTAGATGCTGCCGTCATTTCTGACATACATCAGCGGCTTGATGGAGAGAAGGGTGCCGACGATCGCCGAAGCGTTGCTTAATCTGCCGCCTTTACGCAGCCACTGCAGGTCATCCGCGAGAAAACGGTGGATGACTTTTCTTTTGTTGTTTTCGGCAAATTCGATCACTTCTTCATAGGAACTGCCGTTCTCCTTCATTTCAGCCATCTTCATAACAAGAAGACCGAGACCTGCCGAGATACAGTAGGAATCAATAAATGTAAGTCTTTGACCCGGATATCTGGTGGCAGTGCGGTTGATTGCCTCCTTGGCATTATTGATGGAACTGGAAATTGATCTGGACATATCCAGGAAGATCACATCTTTTCCTTTTTCCATAACCTTCGTGAAAAAGTGTTCATATGCATATTCGGAAATCTGCGAAGTACTCGGCATACTGCCGTTCCGCATTGCTTTGAAAATCATCTGTTTAGTTTCTTCACGGCAGTCATCCTGATATCCTTCACCATCCAGGATGAAGTTGTAGGGGAGAAAGGGGATGCGATGTTCTTTAAGCCATTCTTCCCGCAGATCAGCGGTGGAAACTGTGGCGATAATATAGTCTTTCATAATAACCTCATATAAAAGCATCAGTCTGTACTGACAATCAGAATTGTAACATGAAATGTACGATCTCAAGTATGAAACAGGGAACTTCCGTTAATCTTTGATCAATATATCGCAAACAAATAAGCTGAACGATATAGTATCAGGCGCAGAAAAACGATTTTCATATGATGAATATGCAGAAACAATAATTGACAAAGCAAGTTAGTTAATATAAACTAACTATGAGTTAGAAAAAACTAACTTTTTGAAGGAGGCAAAAATATGCTGCCGCTCATCTATGCAGATAAAGGAAATACAGTAGAGATATTGAAAGTAGGCGGAAGTGCCGAAGTGAAAAAAAGGCTGGAAGATCTCGGGTTTACGCCAGGGGAACATGTAGTTGTGGTTTCAGAAGCGCAGGGAAACCTGATCGTAAATATCAGAGATACGAGAATTGCACTGAATCAGGCAATTGCCGGAAAGATTATGGTTTGTTAAGGAGGGGAAATGAAATCTTTAAGGGATACCGTTATAGGTGAAACGGTGAAAGTCGTAAAACTCCATGGTGAAGGAGCGATCAAGCGCAGAATCATGGATATGGGTATTACGAAAGGCGTTGAGATCTACGTCAGAAAAGTGGCGCCTCTCGGCGATCCGATCGAAGTTACGGTACGCGGTTATGAGCTTTCTGTCCGTAAGGCAGATGCGGAAATGATTGAAGTCTGTAACTAAATAAACTGGAAAGAGGGGAAATATGGCAGAAAAGAAACTGACGATTGCTTTGGCGGGAAACCCCAACAGCGGAAAAACTACATTATTCAATGCCCTGACCGGCTCCAATCAGTTTGTAGGAAACTGGCCGGGTGTAACTGTTGAGAAGAAGGAAGGACGTCTGAAAGGAAGATCCGATGTAATGATCGAGGATCTGCCCGGTATCTATTCCTTGTCTCCGTATACGATGGAAGAAGTCGTTTCCAGAAACTTCCTGATCGACGAACATCCGGATGGAATCCTGAATATCGTTGACGGAACCAACCTGGAAAGAAACCTGTATCTGACTACTCAGCTTGCAGAACTGGGTATTCCGATGGTGGTCGCAGTCAATATGGCTGACCTGATCGAAAAAGCAGGTGATAAGATCAATATCGAAAAACTGAGCAAGACGCTTGGCTGTCCGGTCATCAGTATTTCCGCCCTGAAAGGAACTGCGATCAGGGCTGCTGCTGAAAAAGCTGTAGAAGTAGCTGAAAAAGGACAGACGGCAAAAATGGCGGAATTCCATCCGTCAGTGGAAACAGCTCTGAAGGCATTGGGCGACAAACTGACCGGTGTACCTGAAAATCTGAAGAGATGGTATTCCGTGAAGCTGTTTGAACGTGATGATAAAGTGCTGGAACGTCTGAATATGGATGTTTCCGCAATCAATGACATCATCAGTAAAGTTGAAACTGAAATGGATGATGATTCTGAATCAATCATCACAAATGAAAGATATGAATTCATATCCAGATCCCTGGAAGGCTGTTACAGGAAAAAAGGCTCCGGAGAACTTTCAGCTTCCGATAAGATCGACCAGGTCGTTACCAACAGATGGCTGGCACTGCCGATCTTCTTCCTGGTCATGTGGCTTGTTTATTACGTATCGATATCTACAGTAGGTACAGCATGTACAGACTGGGTCAATGAAGGTGTATTCGGTGATGGTTTCTACCTGTTCGGCAACGGACGTGATGCCTATACCGAAGCTATGAACGATTACTATGCGGCCAACATTTTCACGGATGAAGTGAAAGCCAATGTGGATCAGGCCGCTGCAGCAGGCATTACAGGTGCTGAAGATATCCAGGCTGCGATCAGCGAAGGTGATTATGAAGCATTTGATGAAGCTTACGGTTTCTATGGATCTGAACTCGATGAAAAAGCCGATGGTGCCTACAGTATCTCTGAAACAGTGGATACAGCACTGGAAGCGGAAGATGTCCCGGCAAATGAAGATTACGGCAAGTGGGTGCCAGGTCTTCCGGTCGTACTGGAAAACTTACTGGATTCAGTCGGATGCGCAGAGATCGTTAAGCGTCTCGTGCTTGACGGTATCGTTGCCGGTATAGGTGCGGTGCTTGGATTCGTTCCGCAGATGCTTGTTCTCTTCCTGTTCCTTGCTTTCCTGGAATCCTGCGGATATATGGCCAGAATCGCATTTGTCATGGACAGACTGTTCCGCAAATTCGGACTTTCCGGAAAGAGCTTTATCCCGATCCTGATCGGTACAGGATGCGGTGTTCCCGGCATCATGGCTTCACGTACGATTGAGAATGAACGTGACCGCCGTATGACAATTATGACGACAACATTTATTCCGTGCGGAGCCAAACTGCCGATCATCGCTCTGATCGCTACAGCGCTCTTCCGTGGTTCATCCCTGGTCGCAACTTCCGCTTATTTCCTCGGACTGGCAGCCATTATTATTTCCGGCATCATTCTGAAGAAAACGAAGATGTTCGCAGGAGAACCGGCTCCGTTTGTTATGGAACTTCCTGCATATCACTGGCCGACTGTCGGCAACATCCTGCGTTCGATGTGGGAGCGCGGATGGTCCTTCATCAAGAAAGCCGGAACAATCATTCTTCTTTCCTCTATCGTGATCTGGGCAGGATCCAAATTCGGCCCGTCAGGATTTAACGCGGAACTGGAACTGGAAGAATCCTATCTCGGTATGTTCGGTGACGCTGTCAAGTGGATCTTTGCGCCGCTTGGATTCGGCAACGTCAAAGCGGCAGTCGCAACCATCATGGGTCTTGTCGCAAAGGAAGAAGTAGTCGGTGTATTCGGTGTTCTTGACTTCGAAGGTCTCACCCAGCTGGCAGGATATTCCTTCCTGGCATTCAATCTTCTGTGTGCTCCATGCTTCGCAGCCATCGGTGCCATCAAGCGTGAAATGAACAGCGCAAAATGGACCTGGTTCGCGATCGGCTATCAGTGTGCTCTTGCCTACGTTGTTTCGTTCATCATCTACCAGATCGGATCTGTACTGACCGGTTCAGGCAATCTGTTCGGCGCAGTACTTGCTCTTCTGGCAGTGATCGGTATCGTATGGTTGCTGATCAGACCGTATAAGGAATCTGTCAAGCTGGAAACAGTGATCTCCAAAGGATAAGATTTTCATAAAATAGTTATGTAATAAATCAGCTGTCATTTACAGACAGCTGATTTTTACTGATGTGATTGCCGGAAAAAATGATAAGATAATAAATAACCGGAGGAATACCACATGTTTGATGAAAACAAAAAGTTATTTGGTTTCGATATTTATGACGCTTCGTTTCTGATCCTGCTTGCCGCAAAAGCATTCGGTTTTCTGAAACATTCATGGCTGTTTGTCCTGATCCCTGTTCTTATTAAGTTATTTCTCCGTTTCGGCAGAAGCTGGCTTGAAACAGCCGCTGAAGATATCCTGACCGCAAAAAGGAAAAGGGATTACGCATCCGCCGCATCGCCGGAAATGCATGACAACACGGAGATCCTGGACGTGGTCACCGAAGAAATGGAAAAGGAATATATTGAGAAAAAAGATACCGATCAGGAATCCTGATCGGTTTTATTCACTCATAGTGAATAGAGGATTTTATGATCAATCTGAAAAAAGTAAGTGCTGATGACAGGGAACTGCTGTTCAACCTGAATCAGAAATATCTGTATGAAATGACAAATTTCTATGATGATGCACTTGATGAAAAAGGGATCCTGTATTACGGGTATTTTGATGCGTATTTTACCGATCCTCTGCGTTCCGCTTATCTGATATTAAATGATGATGATCTATGCGGTTTCCTGATGCTGCATCCATATTCATATTTTGGCGGCCCAACAGACCATGTGCTGGCGGAATTTACCGTTTTTCCCATGTACCGCAGACAGAGGCTGGCTGCCGAAACCGTAAAGCTTCTTTTTGACACGTTTCCTGGCAGATGGGAGATCAAATATAACGAAAAAAACACTGCTGCGAAGAGTTTCTGGAACAAATGCACACAGTGTTATAAACCGGAACAGATCACGTACAGCGATACGGAAACGGTTCTTGTTTTCAGAGTAGATCAGACAGCTGTATCACCAGGTCATCCTGCAGATAACGCAGGGTGAGGTCTGCCATTTCACCGAGACTTCCTTTTATACCGATCAGGGATGAATAGAAGGGATCCTCCTGGATCTCTTTTTTTCTTTCAGGCAGTAAGTTATTCCGGCGGGCAGTGAGATATTTGCGGTAGAGCTTGAGAATACCTTTCTTTTCAGGCTCAGGCATTTCTGTGATCGCAGATGCGAAAGAATCATACAAGAAATTCATCTGCGTGCTGTCAGATACGTTCAGACGCTGATCCAGTCTTCTGTTATTAATTCTTAATGGCCGGCTGCGGATCAGGGCATGCGTATCTGTCATGTAAAGATGCGTGATCAGGTGCGGGGTCTGTACAGGCATATCGGAAATCCATTCATGCAGCGTGCCGTCACGCATCATAAGCGGGAGATGCTGATGACCGCTGAAACAGATACGCACATCGTATTTTTTCAGCAGGGGAAGAAGCTCTCGATTCTGTATGCAGTAATGCGACTGCATGATATGTTCACGGTCGCTCAGCACACTGTGATGAGACAGGAAGACAATATGTTTTTTCCGCTTCTGCAGATCCTCCAGATTATTTTCCAGCCAGATGAGTGTGGCTGCAGAAAATTTACCGCAGATCCTGCCGCCGCTGGCGGAATCATCCATAGCAAGAAATGCAGTATTTCCGATTTCAGTTACAAATCCATTGCCTCCCGGTTCCCTGGTATAATCCAACAGAAGAGGGGAGTAAATCTCCATAAAACGTTCCGGAGAGCATTGATCATAATCATGATTGCCAGGGACAGGAATAACGGAAATACCGGCTTCCTTAAGCCTGTTCATTTTTATTTTCAAAAGAACACTTTGTTTATCGTTTCCGGAATTGGTATTGTCTCCCAGCATGATAAAAGCATCCGGTTTCATCCGCAGGACAGCATCCATCAGTTCATCGGTCAGGTTTTCGACTAATGACATCTGCGGTATAATCGGATTCGGGGTTCTGTCATTCATTTTGAAATGCAGATCTGATGTTATGACTGCATGGAAGAGACCATCTTTTTTCATCTGTCATCATCCTAACACAGTTTTAATAAAGGAAATAAATGCTTATTATTAAAAATGTTTAATGAATATGCACGAATAAGTTGCTTTTTAGTACAAAAAACTGATAAAGTATTTAATGAGGTGTAAATATTATGGATTGGAAAACATT
>CADBPK010000062.1 GCA_902796465.1 uncultured Erysipelotrichaceae bacterium
AGTTGATGCCGCCCAGTACGGCCCTGCGCAGGGCTTTTACGGCTTCCTGTCTGTCAGCTTCATGAATGTAGGCTGTGCCGATGCCGATCTCGCTGATCCGGTCACCGGTCTTTCTGTTGATGCGGTATTTCATATAGTTTCCTTTCGTTATTCCAGTACAAAGGTGAGGGTGACATCCCCGTTCCCGAGCAGTTCACGCATACGGGACGCGGAAACACCGTCCGCTTTTCCAAGGCGTGTATAAGCCCAGGAATTGGAACCGTAGAAGATGACGACCTGGTTTCCGGAATACAGCACGATATCGCCGGCCTGCGTTACGGTCTGTCTGTCGCTGCGGGGCAGGTCTCTGCCAAGTGAGCCGACCTGTTCGAATCCGCCGTACATGGACATATTTACATGGAGCGGTTCCGACGCGGCCAATTCCGTCAGCGCCTGCACGCTTTGGTTGTCTTCCCAGATCACGGGCAGTTCCGTTTCATTGATATACAGATGCATTGTCTTTTCCATATGTTCCTCCTCCTGTATTTCTTCCTCTTGTTTTGTTTCCGGTGTGGGTTCCGGTGTCTCAGCCTGTTCCGGCGCCGCGCAGGCGGCTGTACCGGAAAGCAGAATGAGACCGGCTGCCAGGGCAGCCAGTCTTCTCGTTGTTTTCATCATTATTTTACTTCAGATATTCCCGGAAGAAGGATTCCAGTTTATCAAACGGGATCAGGTTCTTTCCGCCGCCGTCATACAGGTCTGTATGGGAAGCGCCCGGGATGATCATGAGTTCCTTGTTGTCTGTGTATTTGCTGTCACGGATCATGTCAGCGTAGGCATCTCTGCTGAAGTAGCAGGAGTGTGCCTTGTCGCCGTGAACGAGCAGGACAGCGGAACGGATCTCATTGCTGTAGCACAGGATCGGCTGGTTGACGAACGATTCACGGCCGATGACATTCCAGCCGCCGTTGGAATTGAGCGAACGGGCATGATAGCCGCGCGGTGTCTTGTAGTAGTCATAGTAGTCTTTGACGAAGTACGGCGCGTCTTCCGGCAGCGGAGCGACGACACCGCCTCCCAGCTTGTATTCTCCTGCTTTCAGGTCTTCTAGACGCTGTGCGCTCATAGCCGCCTTATGGGCATAACGTACTTCTTCGCTGTCTTCGGAATCAAAGTATCCTTTGGCACTGACGCGTGTCATATCATACATGGTCATTGCGGCAGTTGCCTTGATGCGCGGATCAAGTGCGGCTGCGTTGATGGACATGCCGCCCCAGCCGCAGATCCCGATGATGCCGATGCGTTCCGGATCTGCCTTTTCATGCAGGGAAAGAAAATCCACCGCTGCCATGAAGTCTTCGGTATTGATGTCAGGACTTGCCATATAACGGACATTCCCGCCGCTTTCGCCTGTAAAGGACGGATCAAATGCCAGGGTCATGAATCCGCGTTCCGCCATAGTCTGCGCATACAGACCGGAGCACTGTTCCTTGACAGCACCGAACGGACCGGATACGGCGATGGCCGGCAGCTTGTCTCCGGCATTGACCGGAATGTACAGGTCAGCTGCCAGGGTGATGCCGTAACGGTTCACAAATGTCACTTTGGAGTGATTTACTTTATCGCTTTTCGGAAATGTTTTGTCCCAATCCTGTGTGAGTTTCAGTTCTTCTTTTCTGATCATGTTCTGTCTCCTTTTTTACAGTTCTGTCTTTGTCTGCCGGATCAGATAATCCAGACAGTCAACTTTCCGCTGACTCTCGCGGAGTTCCTCCATGCGGCTGCACCGGCATCTGCGCAGAAACAGGATCAGATCTTTCATGTCATCGTTCTGATACAGGTGCTCCGCTTTCTTCAGGTCGCTGTCAGCACATCCCGCATCTTTCAGGTTTACCAGTATCTCTTTCAGTTTCTGTTCCATGGCAGCCTCCGTGCTTCCGCTGTTTACATCTTCATGATAGGAAGGAAGAAGAAATTTCGCTAATAGTTATAATGCATATCGTGATATTCCGTAATGGAATAGTATAATATCTGTATATTAAGGAGTATAAAAATGGAAATACGCACATTGAGATACTTCCTGGCTGTTGCCAGGGAAGAGAATATGACAAGGGCAGCCAGCCTTCTGCATGTCACCCAGCCGACTTTGTCCAAACAGCTGAAAAGCCTGGAAGATGAACTTGGAAAGAAACTGTTTACCCGGCACAGTTTTCATATTGAACTGACGGAAGAAGGGGTATTGCTGCGGAACCGGGCAGAGGACCTGGTTTCGATGGCAGACAAGATCGAACAGGAATTCCTTTCGCTGGATGAGATCACAGGCGGCGATCTGTATTTCGGTCTGGCTGAGTCATATCAGATCCGCCATCTGGCACGGGAACTCCGTACCTTCAAGGAATATTATCCGGGCCTGCGCTACCATATCAGCAGCGGCGATACGGAACAGGTTACGGAAAAACTGGATAAGGGACTGCTGGATTTCGCGGTGATCTGCGAAACACCGGATGAAAGAAAATACAGTTATATATGTTTTCCCGAATCGGATTATTTCGGCGCGGTATTTCCGGCGGATTCCCCGATGGCAGGAAAGGACAGCGTCACGGCAGATGACCTGGCCGGGCTGCCGCTGTTCTGCTCAAACCAGAGCTGGGAAAATGACATCCGTCCGTGGGCAGGGGAGAAGTTCGATGACCTGCATCTCGAAGGGACATTCCGGCTGTCTTACAACGGATCCATGTTTGCGAAGGAAGGCCTCGGTATTCTTCTGACCCTGAATAACCTGGTGAATACATCAGCGGAAAGCGGTCTGGTATTCCGTCCGCTTCAGCCGCATCTTGAAATGAAGATGTATCTGATCTGGAACAGGTACCAGAGCTTCACGCCGATCGCAGAGCGTTTCCTGAAACAGATCCGGCAGTCATTTTCAGAAGAATAATAAAAAGCGCATGCCTTTCAGCATACGCGCAGTCTGCGTCTGCAGACTTTTTTGTTATTTGTCGAACTGTTCCGCAGTCTGTGCCAGCAGGTCACGGATCGGGAGGTGCTGCGGACATACGCGTTCGCATTTGCCGCAGCGGATGCAGTCGGAAGCACGGCCGTG
This sequence comes from uncultured Erysipelotrichaceae bacterium, assembly GCA_902796465.1. GTDB lineage: Bacteria > Bacillota_I > Bacilli_A > Erysipelotrichales > Erysipelotrichaceae > Bulleidia. Next base: position 3,080 of record CADBPK010000062.1, read on the forward strand.
TTCACTGACTGCCCTGTCATAGTAATGGGATGCGTTCCAGTCATTGAAGATCTTCATCGCGTTGTAGCAGGAGAACAGATCCGGGATCAGGATGTTCTTCGGGCAGGAACTCTCCTCGATGCAGTAGCGGCAGGAAGTGCAGGGGATCGCATGCATGGAGTCATATACCGCAACGACCTGTCTGATCGCTTCGAGCTCTTTTTCATTCAGAGGCTGGAAATCTTCCATGAAGGATACGTTGTCGATCATCTGTTCCATATTGCTCATGCCGGAAAGGACGACCCGGATGTTTTTGAAGCCGGCTGCGAAGCGGACAGCATAGCTTGCGTAGGAACCGCCGTGCAGGTCATCCAGATATTTCTTTGCGTCTGCCGGCAGGTTGACCAGGCTGCCTCCCTTGACCGGTTCCATGACGAGCACAGGCTTGTCATGTTTCTCGCATACTTCGTATACTTTGCGGGATTCCACCGCTGCGCTTTCATAATCGAGGTAATTGAACTGGATCTGAACGATCTCGATCTCCGGGTATTCGGTAAGGATCCGGTCCAGTACTTCCGCCTTGTCATGGAAGGAAATGCCGACATGCTTTACCTTGCCTTCTTTCTTCAGATCGAATGCTGTTTCAAATGCACGGGCTTTTTTGAACTCTTCAAAGATATTGCTGTTCTGGGCGTGCATGAGATAAAAATCAAAGTAGTCCACACCGCAGGCTTCCAGCTGTTTCTGAAAGAGGGGACGGATCTCTTCTTCCTTTTTGAAATAGCTTCCTGTCAGCTTGTTTGTGAGGATAAATTTTTCCCGCGGATATCGCTTTGCCACACATTCACGGACTGCAATTTCGCTTTTTCCGTGGATGTAGCCATGGGCTGTATCGAAATAATTGAAACCGTGATCGATGAAGTAATCCACCATTCTGCAGGTCTCTTCGTAATTGACTTCATCGCCGTTCATCGGCAGGCGCATCATGCCGAATCCGAATTTCTTCTGAATAAATTCAAACTGTTCCATTACTTTTCCTCCTGTAATGATCTGCCGAAGCGGTACAATTCCTGTCGTTTTTTCTCTGATTTGTTTTCATCGCCGTTGGCGGTGAAGATGCCGGTGTTTTCCACGCCCCAGTATTCAACGATACCCTGGAAGTACTCTGTAATAGCTGCGGCATAGACAAATTTGTCGCCGGAGCTCATGATCAGCGCAGTCTTCTTCACGTTTTCCGGTACGCCGATGGCATATGTCCTGTGGATCAGGGCCTGCAGCTGGGCGGAGAAAGTGAAATAGTAGATCGGGGAAGCGAATACGACCATATCGGCGCTGAGAATCTCCGGATAAATCTCTTGCATGTCATCTTTCTGGACACACACGCCTTTTTCCTTTTCATGGCAGTATTCGCATGCCAAGCATCCGCGTATATTCTTATGCGCTGCCTGTATGACAATGACTTCATTGCCCGCTTCTTCTGCGCCTTTCCGGAAGGCACTGACCATGTCCGCTGTCGCTCCGTTCACGTGCGGGCTGCCGTTAAGTACAAGTATTTTCATGCATGCTCCTTCTGATTTGATCATACAGGATAAAGCGTACTCTAAGTCAAGGGGAGTTTATTTTTCTGCATAAAAAAGACAATGTCTTATGGAGACATTGTCCTTTTTTGTATCCTGATCAGAATTCTACATGCTTACCGGACCACGGATCGAATAAGTGGATCGCGTTCGGTACCAGTGTGAACTTGACGGTAGAACCGATTTCAAGAGCTGAGTTGTCCTTGAGGTCGAGCGTCGGAACGATGATGATGCAGTCTCTGCCATAAGCATTGATGTGCAGATGTACAGAGGAACCCATCATTTCGCTGACTTCTACGATACCTTCGAGCATTGCGCCTTCTGCATGATCCAGAGTGATGTGCTCAGGTCTTGCACCGACAGTGACGTTCATGTCTTCTACGCCCTTGGCTGCCAGTTTCTTCTGCTTGTCTTCGGACAGTTCGATCTCAGCACCTTCTACGCATACAACATACTTGCCGTTCTTCTTCTTCAGTTCTCCGCCGAACATGTTCATACGCGGCATTCCGATGAATCCTGCGACGAATGTGTTGACCGGGTCATTGAAGACTTCCTGCGGTGTACCGATCTGCTGGACTTCGCCGTCTTTCATGATGACGATTCTGTCGCCCAGTGTCATAGCTTCGGTCTGGTCATGTGTAACGTAGATAAATGTTGTGTTGATTCTCTGTCTCAGCTTGATGATCTCTGCTCTCATCTGGTTACGCAGCTTAGCGTCCAGGTTGGAGAGCGGCTCGTCCATCAGAAGAACCTTCGGCTCACGAACGATTGCACGTCCGATAGCGACACGCTGTCTCTGACCGCCGGATAATGCTTTCGGCTTTCTGTCGAGATACTGGAAGATACCGAGGATCTCAGCAGCTTCGTTGACTCTCTCATCGATTTCAGCCTGCGGAACCTTTCTCAGCTTCAGCGGGAACTCGAGGTTCTGTCTGACTGTCATGTGCGGATACAGAGCATAG
>CADBPK010000063.1 GCA_902796465.1 uncultured Erysipelotrichaceae bacterium
GAAGTTCGTCCAGATGCTCAGCGGTTCCACGAATCCTGTCATCATTCGCAACGGCTCCAAGATGCTGTATATCGTCGGCCCGTTCTATGCCGTGCTCGGTGTGCTGATGCAGACAAGGTTTGCCCTGCAGGGACTCGGCTCCAAGGTAATACCGATGATCTCAAGTGTGATCGAGCTGTTCGGCAAGATCCTGTTCGTATTTATCCTTATTCCGAGATTCCAGTATGACGCGGTCGTCTGGTGCGAACCGCTGATCTGGGTAGCTATGACAGCACAGCTCCTGTATGCTTTCGTAAACAACTCCTACGTCAAGGAAACAAGGAGAGCGATGAAGGCAGCCGCTGCCTGATCCTGTATAAGAAACAGCCGTCTGACCGCAAAGTCGGGCGGTTTTTGTGTGCTTCTTTGCCCGGCAGAGAGTATACTGTTATTTGTTAACTGAAAGGAGGACGTATGCCGCAGAATCAGATTTGGCTGCTTATCGGCGCCTTGTACGGACTGCTGTTTCCCGTACTGGCCGGACTGATCTGGAAGAGCCGGACGAAGTGTGCCGGGTTTTCGTATTTTGCCGGCGCGTTCTGTTTTATCGTCTTCGCTTTCATGCTGGAACAGATACCGCATTATTTCTTTCTGGCAAGTGAGTCGCCGGTATCGGAAGTACTGCGTAAAAACGCGCTTCTGTATGCGGTTTACGGTGCTTCCATGGCCGGCATCTTTGAAGAGACCGGCAGATATTTCGGATTCAAAGTGCTTCTGAAAAAGAAAAAGCATAAATCCAACAGCATTGCATACGGCATCGGACACGGCGGGCTGGAGATAGTCCTGCTGATGGGGATCCCATACCTGTTCTATTTCCTGGCTGTAAAAGGCATCGTCCCGGCAGGAAGCGCTGCTGTCCTGCAGGCTGCTTCCATGAGCAGGGAAATGATATTGCTGGCGATGGGTGAAAGGCTGTCAGCCTTCCTCCTGCATATCGGGCTTTCCATACTGGTATTTATGGCAGTCAGAAGAAAAGGAAAGTTCCTCATGTTCCCCCTGGCGGTCCTCCTGCATATACTCGCGGATCTGCCGGCAGGGCTGTATCAGGCAGGCGCACTGCCGCTGTATGTGACAGAGATCATCACGGCGGTATTTGCCATAGCAGTATTTATATATGCCGTCAGGGCACATTACCGGAAAGGAAGATAAAAGTATGAAACGGACGGAACGGATCTCTTCCATGGAAGAGATACTTGATAAAACACTGGAAATGATCAGGGAAATGGACAGCGCACTGGAAAAGTACAGGGCACTGCAGCCGGAGATCGAAGAACTGAACCGTTATTACGGAAGCAGGGAATGGCACGGTGATTTAAAGGCAGATGCGGAAGGGAAACTCCCGGCAGATCTTAAAAGAGGCGTCTTATCTGAAGACGGCATATACGATGCGCTTACGGACAACAGGCGTCTGGCTGAAGAAATGCAGGAGATCGTACAGGACTTTAACAAGGAAAACTGACAGAGTATTATTCATGGATCGATTCAGTTGTGGTAACAGGTGCTTTCATATAAAATAAATAAGTATTTCATGAAATAAGGCGGAGGAATTATGGAAAAGCAGAAAGTGAAATGGGGAGACAGAAGAGACGGCAAACGCGTCCATGCACCGGGACTGCAGACAGTTATGACTGCGCTGTTCCCGAAACGTACAGAGTCGGAAGTATATCTGAACGAAACGATCGACGCGACAGAACTGATGAAATACCTGGAGAAGAAGAACGAAGGCAGGACAGACGGAAAGATCACGATCTTCCACTGTGTCGTTACGGCATTGGTCAGAATGGTCAAGGAAAGACCGCTGATGAACCGTTTTATCCAGGGATACAGAATGTATGAAAGAAATGAGATCAGCGCTGCGTTCGTTGCCAAGAGAAGGTTTGCGGAAGGCTCGGAAGAAACGCTGATGTTCCTGGTCCCGAAGGATACCGATACCATCAATGAGATCGCGCAGAAGATCATCGGGGATGTGCAGGAAGCGAGAAAGAGCGAACACGCAACCGGCGGTGTGGATGAACTGCTGGATAAGTTTGCGGCAATGCCGAGACTCGTTATGGCAGGCAGCGTCAAAGTCATCCGCTGGCTGGACTTCTGGGGCGTAAACCCGAAATTCCTGACAGACGGGGATCCGAACTATTCCTCGATCTTCGTATCCAATCTCGGCAGTATCAAATGTCCTTCCGTGTATCATCATCTGAACAACTACGGAACAAACTCCATGATGATCACGATCGGTACACTGCATAAGGAAGAAGTCCTGATGGAAGATGGACATAAAGAGGTCCGTGACGTCATCGATCTCGGCGCAACGCTGGATGAGAGGATCGCAGACGGTTTCTATTTCGTGCGCAGTCTGAAACTCATCAAGCACATCTTCGCGCATCCGGAACTTCTGGAACAGCCGCTGAACGAACCAAGCAACTTCGATTATAAATAAGCAGAAAATACAGAGCAGTCATGAGGGATCATCCGCGTGGCTGCTTTTCTTTCCCTGAATGCACGGCAGTTTCAAAACGGCCTGTTTCAGCATATAATTGAACAGGTAGTAAAGAGAGGAAGTACATATGATCACAGAGAAAATGTATGAAAAAATGGCTGAACTGGCGGTCAGAAAAGGCGTTAATGTGCAGCTGGGACAGCCACTTGTCGTAAGCGGAAGCATCCGTGACGCGGCATTTGTGAAGCTTGTCGTCAGAAAAGCTTATGAAGCCGGTGCCGGTTCTGTTGTCGTGAAATGGGATGACCAGGAGCTGACAAAAATGCATTACACATACCAGACCAAAGAGTCCCTGGCGGAAGTTCCCGACTGGATGTATGACAGGGAAAAATACGAACAGGAGAAAGGCGCTGCGTATCTCAGGATCCTTTCCGACAAGCCGGGCGGACTGAAGGATGTCGATCCGGAAAAAATGAACGCGGCACAGCAGGCCTATTACACAAAGATGGCAGATCTGATGAGCTACCGGATGAACAATATCGGACAGTGGTGCATTCTCGGTGTTCCTTCACAGGAATGGGCAGAAGTCGTATTCCCGGAACTGGATCCGGCAGAAGCATATGAAAAACTCGGAAAAGCGATCTTTGATGTTACACGGGTGCGTGAAGACAATGATCCCGTACAGGAATGGGAAGAGCATAATCAGGAACTGATCCGTCATGCGGAACAGATGACGGAATATCAGTTTGACTGCCTGCATTTCACGAGCGGTCTCGGTACTGACGTAACTGTTGAACTGGTCAAAGACCATGTATGGGTCGGCGGCGGATGCACAACGTCGAAGGGTGTATTCTTCATTCCGAATATGCCGACGGAGGAAGTCTTCTGCATGCCTCTGAAAACAGGCGTCAACGGTATCGTCTACGCGTCCAAGCCGCTGAACTATATGGGCAAGGTGATCGAGGATTTCTGGTTTAAGTTTGAAAACGGGAAAGTCGTTGACTTTGACGCGAAGAAGGAAAAGGAAGCCCTGCAGAAACTGCTGGAATTTGATGAAGGTTCTTCCTACCTCGGTGAAGTGGCACTCGTACCGTACGATTCCCCGATCTCACAGTCCGGCGTCCTGTTCTTCAATACACTTTATGATGAAAACGCCGCATGCCATCTGGCACTCGGCAGGGCATATCCGGAAAACCTGAAGGGCGGCACGGAAATGAGCCCGGAAGAGCTTGCGGAACATGGCTCGAACCAGTCCATGGAACACGAAGACTTCATGTTCGGTACAGCGGACATGTCCATTGACGGCATTCAGAAAGACGGTACGGTCGTGCCGGTCTTCCGGAACGGAAACTTCGTATTCTGATATCAGAGGCAGGAATATGCTGAAGAAGGAAAGAGTCAGAAGGATCCTGGATAAAGCACAACAGGATCAGCTGCTGGTCAGTGATCCCTGTGCCCTGTATTACATCCTGGAACAGTGGTTTTATCCCGGCGAGCGATTTCTGGGTCTCCTGATCCGGAAAAATGCAAAACCGGTATTGTTTCTGAATACGCTTTTCCATGCAGAAGAAGATCCGGAAATTGAAATCGTTTATTACGCGGACGGGGATGATGTGATATCCCTGCTCGGCAGCTGTACGGATCATGCGCAGGCACTCGGCGTGGATAAGATCCTGCCGGCACGCTTCCTGATCCCGATGACGGAAAAGAAGATCGCTTCTGCATTTGAACTTGGTTCGGAAGCGGTGGATCTGACCCGGGCAGTCAAGGATGCGGAAGAGATCGCCCTGATGAGAAAGTCATCAGAGATCAATGACAGGGCAATGGAACAGTTCAAAGGCCTGATCCATGACGGTGTTACGGAAAAAGAAGCAGCGTCAAAGATCATGGATATCTATCTCAGTCTCGGTGCGGAAGGCTTCTCTTTTGAACCGATCGTGGCTTTCGGCAGAAACGCAGCAGATCCGCATCATATGCCGGATGACACTGTCGTAAAGGAAGGGGATGCGGTGCTGTTTGACGTCGGATGCAGGTATCACGGATACTGTTCCGATATGACGCGCACATTCTTCTATAAGAAAGAACCGGATGAAAAGGTCAAGACTGTATACAACCTTGTCAGGAAGGCAAACGAAGAAGCTGAAAAGATGCTGAAACCGGGTGTCCCGCTGTGTGATGTGGACAAAAAGGCAAGGGATATCATCACAGAAGGCGGATACGGTCCGTACTTTACGCACAGGCTAGGTCATTTCATCGGCCTGGAGGATCATGAGTACGGCGATGTGTCCGCTGCGAACACCAGAAAAACAGAAGCGGGGAATATCCATTCTATTGAACCGGGTATCTATCATCCCGATATTCTCGGATGCCGGATCGAGGATCTGGTTTTGATTACAGAAGATGGATATGAGGTACTGAACCGCTATCCGCATGATATAGAGATCATAGGCTGAAAGCAGTTCATCACGAACTGCTTTTCTGACGGCTAATATGAAAATATTTTCATAATAAAAAAGATATTTTCATTTTGTTTCATATGTACTACAATAACTTGGTAAATTAAGGAGATAGAGTCATGAATGCTTATGTTGAAAGAGTAATCAAAGAAACTGCAGAGAAGAATCCGAATCAGCCGGAATTCCTTCAGACCGTGACAGAAGTATTGACAACACTCGCACCGGTAGTGGATGCGCACCCGGAATATGAGGCAAATGCACTGCTGGAAAGACTGGTAGAACCGGAAAGAACCATCCTGTTCCGTGTTACATGGACAGACGATGCCGGCAAGACACATGTAAACAAAGGCTACCGTATCGAATTCAACGGAGCGATCGGCCCGTACAAGGGAGGTCTTCGTTTTCATCCGTCAGTCAACCTTTCCATCCTGAAGTTCCTGGGATTTGAACAGATCTTCAAGAACAGCCTGACAACACTGCCGATCGGCGGCGGCAAAGGCGGTTCCGATTTTGATCCTCACGGAAAGTCAGATGCTGAGATCATGCGTTTCTGCCAGGCATTTATGACAGAACTGCAGCGTCATATCGGTCCGAACACAGACGTTCCGGCAGGCGACATCGGTGTCGGCGGAAGAGAGATCGGCTATATGTTCGGTCAGTACAGAAGGATCCGCAATGCGTTTGACAACGGCGTCCTGACAGGCAAGGGCCTGACATTCGGCGGTTCCCTGATCCGTCCGGAAGCTACAGGCTTCGGCGTCCTGTACTATGCGGAACAGGTCCTCAAACATGAAAATGATTCCTTTGCAGGAAAGACATTCGTCCTTTCCGGATACGGAAATGTTGCCTGGGGTGCTGCGAAGAAGATCCGCGACCTCGGCGGAAAGGCAGTAACGATCTCCGGTCATAACGGATTCGTATATGATCCGGACGGAATCGTAACAGATGAAAAACTGAACTACCTGCTTGAAATGCGTTCCTCCAAACACGCAAACGTCAAGATGTATGCAGAGAAGTTCGGATGTGAATTCTTCGAAGGTCAGAAGCCGTGGGGCATCAAGGCTGACGTATATATTCCGTGTGCTACACAGAATGAAGTCGGTATGGCTGAAGCTGAAAAGATCGTGGCTTCCGGCGCGAAGTACTACTTCGAAGGCGCAAACATGCCTGCCACAAACGAAGCAGTCAAGTATCTGCAGGACAACGGCGTGATCGTCGGTCCGGCAAAGGCAGCCAATGCGGGCGGCGTCGCGGTCAGCGCTCTCGAAATGTCCCAGAACTCCATGCGTTATGGATGGTCCAGGGAAGAAGTCGATGCCAAGCTGCATGATATCATGAAGAGCATTCATGACAACTCCGCAGCAGCAGCTGAAAAATACGGATTCGGTTATGATCTCGTAGCTGGTGCAAATATTGCCGGATTTGAAAAAGTCGCAGAGGCAATGCTGGCACAGGGAACATTCTGATCCAACTCAAAACCAGATATAAAAAAGAAGGCGGATAATGAACCGCCCCACAAAAATGGGACAGTCATAA
>CADBPK010000064.1 GCA_902796465.1 uncultured Erysipelotrichaceae bacterium
CTGGATTCCGGTGTCATGTGGCTGTACGGCATTCCGCTGACTTATTTCCTGATCATGGTGCTCGGGCTGCAGAACTTTATCGTTGTATTCCTGCTGGTGCAGAGTGAACTGCTGGTAAGAATGCTGATAGGCATACGCAGGTTCTTGTCCAACAAATGGGCAGTCAACCTTACTACTCTTGTGGAATAAAAAAGGCTGTTCAGATAACAGCCGTTAAATAGTATCAGGGGTGACAGTTCCCACAGGGAGTATATCCGTTATCAATCATCCACTGCCGAGTCGTGGTCACTTCCCACTTATTACTGTTTTTCATTCTGCTTACAGATCTGCAGTCCGGATAATGGAATTTACGCGTATTTTTATTGGCTATATATGTATAAGTCGGTTCTGCATACGGCTCCGGTTCTACCTGTATTGTGAATTTTTTAGTTGAAACATTTGTATTGGCATCCATTGCATGGACACTGAATTCATAAGAACCGGCCCGTTTCGGATCATAACTTCCTTCTATATAATAAGTACAAATCTTTGCTTCATCTTCACTTTCGACAAATGTAAGATCCCCGTCCACAGGATCACTTACTGATTCAATGTTCGACGCCGGATCATAATCAGTGCCATAGTCCAGAGTTATGTTTTTCTTCTTCAGTTTAATTACAGGTTCTTTTGTGTCCGCAACTTCATATGTTTGGGTTATCTCCCTCTGCTCTCCTTCAAGTTCCAAAACATATATTACTGTCTGCTTATCTATTTTTCTCAGATTAATCTTTGTCTGTGCGGTAATTGTAATATCAGGATCACTGCATGAAATCATTTTAAGCGGATCAAGTGTTTTATCTGCGTATTCCAGCTGATCCGTTTCGAAGACAACTTCCGCATTATCCAGACGATTCCTGATATCCTGCATTCTTTGCTGTTCCAGCCGAGATTGTTCTGCGGTTGCTGTATCCATTTTGAGGGATTCCATGATGTCCTGGATATCTTCAGAATAATCATATGGAGTGTCAGCGGGCTCGAAAAGAATTATATATGCAATCTGAGAAGAATCACCGGTAAGGAATGCCTGGATGTAGAATGTCCCTTCATTCTCCTCTTCACCTGACGTGATCCGTGCCCTGCGGATCAAGATATCATTGACTGTTCCGGTGTTTTCCCATTCTATAGTATGGGGACTGTCATCGAATAAGTTCTCAAATATGAAAGGATCCTCTTTCAGGAATTCTTCGCCTGTTTCTCCATCTTCTATCTCTTTAAACATCGTTACCGCAGCTATCCAATTTTCGCCATCACGCATCCCACACCATACACCATTGTCATTTTTTTGCCAGTCCGCCGGGACTTCAATGGTATATTCTCCGAATGTCACCACCTGGTTATGCAGTGGATCAAAGTCGTGTATTTCCTCTTTTTGAACTTCAGGCGTTTCAGTCGGAACCGGCGTTGTATCAATTTTACCCGTGCAAGACTTTATTATTTTTTCTCTTTGTGAACCGCACCCTGTCAGCATACATACAGCAAGCAGTCCAATTATCCATTTTTTCATTATGACATCTCCGTATTCACAGTATAGCATCCAAATATATCAGTACTTAGATATAAATACAGATATGATCAGTAAAGAAATAAAAAAAGCGTTATTCACGCTTCATCCAGATCGAGCTGATTGAGTGCTGTCCGCAGTTCCTTCAGCTCTTCTTTATTTAAGGTAATACCTTTTCCCATCCGCTTTCCTTCATCATTTTCTGTCCAGTTACGGATATCGTACACCGGTTCAGAACCGTTGTAGGAAATCAGATTGAACTCTTTTGTATACACAGTACCTGTCCGTGCTTCCTTTTCACTTAATGTGGAAAATTCCTCCACGACTTCAAAAACAAACTCTCTTGGCATATCAATCCTCCTGCCTATGCAATATAGATTACCTGTATTAAAAGAAAAAGACAACTGTTTCAGCTGTCTTTCGTGATTTCTTAACGATCGATAATGACGTTTGTGTAAACCTTGTTTACATCATCTGCTTCGGAAAGCATATTCATCAGTCTGTCATATGCTTCGATTTCTTCCGGATCTGTCAGTGTGACATATTCGTTCGGAAGCATCGTTGTTTCGCATGTATCGAATTTGACATCCGGAATGAGTTTTTCAATTGCTTCCTGTGCTTTTCCGAAGTCCTGGAATGTTGTCTTGACCTGCATGCTGCCGTCTTCGACGCTGATGTCCTGTACATCCACATCCGCTTCCATCATAGCATCGAGCATTGCTTCTTCATCCTCAAACGGGAATTCAAACAGGC
>CADBPK010000065.1 GCA_902796465.1 uncultured Erysipelotrichaceae bacterium
AACATGCCGCTGGCGCCTAACCAGGAACCCGGCAGGCTGACCGGTGCAAACGGTTCCTCCGGAATGACATATGGTGTTACGATCAGGAAGCTGATCATGGATGTCAGACCAACCGCGATATCGGATTTTGCATATTTATATGTCTGTGCATGCCGATATGCAACCAGGAATGAAAGATAGAGAGCGATCATGCCGATTGTCCACTGATAAATTGTGCTCAAAATACTTTTGATACCTGCTGATGTGATGAATGCCTGATACGCTTCAACACTGATGCCGTTAAACAGTGCCGCGAAACCTCCGATCATGGATACCGGCAGCATCAGCATAAACGCTGACTGGATAATGTTCAGAACTTTGTTCTGTGCAAGTTTGGAGGATACTGTAACTAATTTATCCAAAAACTTATTCATACTTTAAAACCTGTTTCCTTTCTTCTTTTCGCTGCTGATCAGGCAGCTGTTGAGAAAGCGCTTTTATCTCACACACATAATATAGCTCCAGTCAAAATATGTGTCAATACTAATTTTGCGTTTTTGAAACATATTTCATCTTAAATCGATAAACGATACGTTATAATAAAGTCGTAAAAGGAAGAAATACTATGAATACACTAGAATTAATGGATTCAAAACTTAGTTCATTTTCCAAAACGGACCGCAGTATATATGAAATGATCAAAAAATTTCCGGCAGATTGGGCGGAAGGTTCCATTACGGAATTATCCGATAAAACAAAGATCACAAAACCGGCAATGACCCGTTTTGCGAAAAAACTCGGATTCAGCGGATTCGCTGAGTTTCAGTACCAGCTGGCAATGGATCTCAGAGACTCCAAAGCATCGAAAGTGAATATTTCACGTGCAGAGCAGTATGGCAGGCTGCTGAAACAGACAGAGGAGTCCACAGACCTTGATCAGATCAGAAACCTGATCAGGAGAATGAAAAAAAGCCGCAAGGTTATCCTGATCGGTTCCAACCTTTCAAGACTTCCTGCAGAGTCACTTCTGATCGGTCTTTCGCTGCACAATGATATCTGCAGTATGATCCTGCCGTCTGACATCATGCCTTACCACTATAATGAAGATGACATGATCATCATATACTCCGCGATTTCCGGCAATTCTCATCAGGAACTTCTGAAGTCACTCCGCCGCAGCGGTGTCACAAAGCCGTATATGGTTCTTGTTACGGTCAATTCCAAGCATCCTCTTCGTCACAACTTCGACGAGATGATCGTACTGCCTACCCTGAATCTGAAAGAATCCGGCAGCCTTGTTTTCTCGGATACATTCTCATTCTTTATGTTCAATGATCTCTTCATCAATGAGCTTAATCAGATGGGAGAATCATAAATGTATCTCAAAGGCAGGCTAAAATGATATGTCCGGATTTCCGGGTACATATCACCTTGGCCGGTCCGCAGACCGGCAGAATTTCTGCTGTACACCAGAACTCTTGAAAACATTTTCATGAAAAATATATTGACAATATTTCATTATATTCATATATTATTTTCATTAACTCAATGAACAGAAGAGTAGCGATCAAACGCCTCCAGCGAGCCGGTACAGAGTGGAAGACCGGCAGGCACGAAGATCTGGGAACCGCATCTGGGAGAGGTCATTCTGAAAGAAAGAAGTAGGAATGAACGTACACCGGCGTTAACGGTTTGAGGTGGCAGAGAATATCTGCAACCAGAGTGGCACCGCGATACAGAATATCGTCTCTGGAAAATATACTCCGGAGACTTTTTATTTTCCGGATGCCTGAACAAGGGGGAAAAGAAAATGTTTAAGAAAAACACAATCAAAGCAGGACTCGCAGCCGTTATGGCGCTCTCACTGGCCGCATGCGGCGGATCATCCGCAGACAAACCGGCATCAGACACAGCAGAAAAACAGAAGATCATTATCGGCATCTCTCCGGATTATCCGCCGTATGATGATCTGAACGCAGACGGTTCCATCACCGGTTTTGACTATGAGATGGGCGAATGGCTCTTCAACTGGATGAACGAGAACGGATACAACTATGATCATGAATGGAAACAGATGAGTTTTGACACCATCATCTCCGCGATCCAGGCTGACCAGGTAGATCTCGGCATCTCCGGCTTTACTTATGATGAGAAACGTAAGGTACTCTTCTCCGAACCGTATCATGAATCCGCTGAAGTCGCAGTCGTCAATGAAGACAGTGAAATGACAACGGTAGAAGATCTGAAAGGCAAGACGATCGGCGCCCAGCTCGGCACAACAGGCGAAAGCTGCGCAAATGAGATCGAAGGCGCAGATGTAAAAGCTATTCAGGACATGAGCATCTGTCTGGAATCCCTCAAGGGCGGCGCATATGACGCTGTTATCCTGGACCTGCCGGTTGCGGAGAATTGGGTAAACTCCGGCGGATTCAAGATCCTCGAAGGCAAACTGCTCGACGAACAGAACTACGTCATCGCAAAAGAAGGCAATGACGAACTCATGAACGCAGTCAACGAAGCCATCAAGGCATTCCTTGAAAGCGATGACTGCAAGGCTCTGAAGGAAAAATACGGACTGTAATATTTTATGGGTGACATTTTCACATCTGAAAATCTAATGTTCATGCTCAGGGGCGCCGGTGTTTCTTTAATGCTGGCGCTCGGCGCTATTGTGATCGGCTGTGTCATCGGTATTCTTTTCGCGGCTGCCAAGCTTTCGAAAAGCAAAATACTGCGGGTTATCGGAAATATCTATGTGGAGATCTTCCGCGGAACCCCGATGCTGCTGCAGGTCCTGTTCTTCTACCTCGGTGTGCCGGTGCTCTACCAGCGCATCACCGGGACAAGAATGAGCGCTGACCCGTATATTGTCGGTCTCATTGCACTGTCCTGCAACTCCGGTGCGTACCAGACAGAGCTGATCCGTTCCGGTATCCAGAGCGTGGACAAAGGACAGTGGGAAGCCTGCGAAACACTGGGTATCCTTTATCCGACTATGATGAAGGAGATCATCCTGCCGCAGGCATTCAAGCTGATCGTCCCTCCGCTCGTATCCGAATTCATTACCCTGATCAAGGACAGCTCGCTCATTTCCAATATCGGCGCACTGGAACTTCTGTACAGCGCACAAGTACTGGGCAAACGATATTATGATTATCTGGATCCGCTGATACTGGCCGGTATCATGTATCTGTTTATGACGGTAATTACCTCATATATCTCAAAGAAAGTGGAACGGAGGCTGGCACAAAGTGATTAGAGTAGAACATCTTTACAAGACCTTCGGCACACTGGAAGCCCTGCGGGATATCAATCT
>CADBPK010000066.1 GCA_902796465.1 uncultured Erysipelotrichaceae bacterium
AGATCACTGGATGGCATGTGAAACGAACCCGGATTTCGACAGTCCCTACAACACATACAAATATCCGGGACTGACGCCCGGCCCGATCATGAATGTCGGCAAGCCGGCAATCGAAGCCACACTGCATCCGACGGATGATGAAGATCTGTACTTCGTGGCAGATGTCAGCACCGGCGAGATCCACTTTGCAAAAACTCTTGAAGAGCATAATGCCAATGTGGCAAAATACATGCAATGATCCGAACCACCCAATGTTATCTGATGCGGGAAGGAAGCTGGCTGATGCTCTACCGCAACAAAAAAGAAAACGATTATAATCACGGCAAATGGATCGGAGTAGGCGGGAAGCAGGAACCCGGTGAAACCTCCGAACAATGCATCATGCGCGAGATCAGGGAAGAAACAGGACTGCACGCTGAAACAGTAAAGCTTCGCGGCATCGTTGAATTCGAATATCCCGGTCTTGAAGATGAAGAGATCCGTGTATATACCTGCACAGAGTTCTCCGGAGAGCTTACAGAATGCGATGAAGGCACGCTGGAATGGATACCGGAGGAAAGGATCCTTGATCTCTCCCTTTGGGAAGGGGACAGGGTCTTTCTGGAAAAACTGCTCCGCAACGATCCGGATGTATTCCGGATACGGCTGAAATATGATACAGACGACAGGCTGAAAGAAGTCATCACGCTGGAGGCATAATCATGAAAAATACAATTATAATTGGAATTGCCGGAGGAAGTGCATCCGGAAAAACCTCTATTTCAAGAAAGCTGAAAGATAAATTCGCTGATGAAAAGAGCGTATTGATCATCCGGCAGGATGACTATTACAAAGATCAGCATGACAAGCCGATGGAGGAAAGGGTAAAGACCAATTACGACCACCCGTTCGCATTCGACAACGATCTTTTGATCGAGCATCTGCATGCGCTTCTCAGAGGAGAAGTCATCGAAAAGCCAACTTATGATTTCGTTCATCACACCCGCAGTGATATTACCGAAAAGTGCTATCCGTGCGATGTACTGATCCTGGAAGGTCTCTTCGTCCTGGAAGATGAAAAGCTGCGTGAACTTCTCGATATCAAAGTTTTCGTTGATACCGCTGCTGATATCCGCTTCATCCGCAGACTCATGCGCGATGTCAAGGACAGGGGAAGGACACTGGATTCTGTTGTTACCCAGTATGTCGATACCGTCCGTGTTATGCATGAGCAGTTTGTTGAACCAAGCAAGCGCTACGCTGACGTGATCGTTCCCGAAGGCGGATCCAACACAGTCGCGATCGACCTGCTCACCACAAAAATCAGTAGCATCATCCGCAAGCCGGTGATATAATGTTTCAGCATTAAAAAAGGAGATCATCAAATATGAGTGAGAATAAAGTCTATTATCTGACAGAAGAAGGCGTTGAAGACCTTCGCAATGAATACAACAAGCTTGTTCATGTCACACGTGAAGAAGTCAAGAGTGAACTGAAAGAAGCCCGTGCACTCGGTGACCTGTCCGAAAACGCCGATTATGATGCTGCAAGAGACAGACAGGCTCAGATTGAAAGCAGAATCGTTGAACTCGAGAACATGCTGCAGCATTACGAGATCATTGATACGACAAAAGTCAGCAATAAAACCGTAGAAATGGGTCTGACCGTAACCGTATGTTTCCTGGATATCGACGAGAAAGAAACATACAAAATCGTAGGAAGTTTCGAAGCTGACCCGCTGAATGGTCTTCTTTCCAATGAAACACCTCTGGCAGCAGCTATCATGGGTCATAAGGTAGGGGACACTGTGGAAGTCAATGCCGCAAAACCTTATAAAGTAACGATCCTCGAAATCGTTTCGAAATAATCAAATCATCAGCAAATAAAATAAGCAGGAGGTCATGCATATGAAACCGCTGCTTATTTTTTTATTTCTCCTGATCATCGTACTGCAGACAGATCTCAGGCCAGTCAACCTGGATTCCCTGCAGAAAGACACGATTGAAGTATCTGTTGAAGGCGCTGTTAAAGATTCAGGTACAATTACTATGCACCGGTATGACACTGTGGGCGATATCCTCGATATCGTTGAGCCGGAAGAAGATGCAGATCTAACCGCGATCAACCGGAATATGATCGTCAATGATCATGATGTGATCGTCATTCCTGAACAGTCTGAAGAAAAAGCAGTTATGAAAATATCGGTAAATCAGGGAAATGTCGATGATTTAATGAATCTTCCCGGCATAGGGAAAAAGACGGCGGAACAAATCGTTGAATACAGGGAACAGAACGGATTATTCCAGTCTGCGGAAGATCTGCTCAGGGTAAAAGGAATCGGACAGAAAAAACTCGAAAAATTCATAGACTATATCACCCTGTGAAAACAGTACGGGATCATCTGATCTTTCTGTCCCTCCTGTGCTGTCTGTTTTCTTTTGTTTATTCATTGTCGCCTGTTTTTTCTTTCTCCGCCTGTATTCTGATCTGGTATTTCCGGACGGAAGACAGATCATGGGCATTTGTCTTTCTGATACTCCTTTTATTATCCGTTCCCCGCATGCCCTCAGGATCATTTCATGCATCAGCAGCCCGGATCATACAAGTTAAAAACAATTATGCAGTTATCCGCAAGGGGCTTCATAAAGCATTGATCTATACGGATGAGCCGGCACCATTTGACGCTGAGATCGGTCTGTCTGCAGAAGGGGAAAACATGCGGGAGACATATGGCTTTTACCGATATCCCTTTTCCCGGAAGATGCGGGCAGAAGGGATAACCCTAGCTTACGGAAGGGAAAGCTGGAGAATAAAAAAGGAACATTTTTCCTTCCGCCGTATTGTGCAGAAGCGGATTGACAGCATTTCCGATACCGGACAGCGGGCACTGCTCTACCGCTTTCTGCTCGGCATCACGGTAAGCGACGCACCGGAAGATACATTGCTGTTTGCGGAAGGATTCTCCGTTACCTGTCTGCTTTCCTTTTTTTCCTGCATCCTGAAATATATGTGCAGAAAAGAGCACAGACACAAGATCCTGCTGTGTGCAAATATCTTTCTTGCTTTTTTTCTTCATTTTCCGATGATATTGACATATTCTCTGATCTCACGGATCTGTGCACAGATGCATCTCAACAAAACCGAAAAGACCGCAGTCCCGGTCATTCTCATATTGTTTCTGTTTCCGTCTGCCATAATGACTCCTTCGTTTCTGATCATCCTGATCTACCGCCTGAGCCGGTACAGTTACGAAAATGGCTCCAAAAACGCCTTTTTCCTGCAGATGCATGTCCAGAGCATTTTCATGCATTATGCCGATCCTTTTTATACACTGCTGTTTCCGTTCCTTCGTATCCTTGCCGGCGCTGCCTGTTTTACTGCCTGGATCGATCTCTTTTTCCCATTTCTGCATATGACTGCGTGGACAGTTGTTCTGAACAGAATGATGGAAATCCTGTCCGTTTTCCGGATCAGAGGATCCTGTCTCGGAAGCGGTACAGTTTTCTATCTACTGATGCTTGTCAGCGTCAGAAAATACAAAAACAAACAAATTCTTCGTATTTTGCTTTTTCTCGTATTTCTCAGATGCGGACTGTTTCATCCGTTTCCATCCGTTACCTTTATCAATGTCGGCCAAGGTGATGCCGTCTGCATCAACAGCGGACTCCATCGGGATACGGTTCTGATCGATACCGGGAAACCTTCACAGCAAAATAACCTGCAGTCCTTTCTGGATGCGGTATCCGTCAACCGCCTGTCCCTGTTCGTCATCACACATGCTGATTCTGATCACAGTGGAAACGCAGAATTTGTCAGAAGGCATTATCGCCCCATAACTGAAGTCACGGAACATGAACAGGTCATTCATCTGAAAACACTTACTTTCCATGATCTCAATGAGATCAGTAACAGTGATGAAAACCAGAGCTCCATCGTTCTTTTTACAAAGATCAATCACCTCAGTTATCTGTTTATGGCCGACGCAGATGAGGAAAGCGAACGGGCACTCATCCGGAAGTATGATGCATTGAAATGTGATGTATTAAAGCTATCTCACCACGGCAGTAAAACCGGCAGCTGTGAACGTTTTCTGGATGCGGTCAGACCCGGGATCGGTATTATCTCCAGCGGCAGTTATTCCATCTATCATCATCCGTCATCGGAAGTCATACAGAGACTTCTGAAAAGGCATATACCATACTTCGACACAAAAGAAGAAGGGGATATTGTCATACTGTCGATATGGAAATGGAATTTTCTGATTACATCGAAGGGAACGATAAGCCTGCTGGACCCATCGGGATAAACAGACATTAATGCATTGATCCGTGATCATGATACAGAAACGTTCTTTCTGAAAAAACCGGAAAGATTGTTATAATGGAAAAGATGAATACATATCTTTTCAGCGGGACGGAAGTATACCGCCAGGAAAAAGCCCTGCAGTATCTTCTGGATAAAAATGAAATCGAAAAAGGACGCACATCCGTATTTGACGCATCTGATGTGAAAACATTTTCCACTGATGCCGTGCTGTATGAGTGTGATTCCTTTTCTTTGTTTGATGAAGGAAAAAAAGCAGTTGTCATCAAAGAACCATTTTTCCTGAATCCGGCTGCGAAAGGGAAGGAATCCGATAAGTCACGGGAATACAGGATGTCCAGATTTGAACAGTATCTGCGCAGTCCGAATCCGAATACACTCCTGATTTTCTACTGTCATTGTTTTGATGCAGACAAGCGGAAAAAAGAATATAAGATGCTTGAAAAATACAAGGCTGTCATACAGAATTTCATTCCGCTGAAACCATGGGAATTTGAAGGCTATCTGGATAAGGAGATCCGGAACCGGGGTCTCAAACTGGACCGGAATGCCAGAAAAGAACTCCTTCTCCGCGTCAACAGCAATTCCCTGCTTCTGAACAATGCGCTTGAAAAGATCCTGCTGTACGGGAAAACGGAACTGGATGTCAATGATATAGAACATCTCATCCCGCAGGATCCGGAAGTGAATATATTCAAAATGAGCAACGCCTTCATTTCCGGTGACATCGCATCCATCATTCGCTCTAAAGAAGAAATGAAAAACGCCGGTTATGATGAGATTGGAATGATCGTCCTGCTTTCCGCAAGACTCAGGACGCTGTATAACTGTCTGAAGCTGTACGAGACCGGACTGAATGAAAAGATGATCGCGGCAAGGCTGCGGTCAAAGGAATACCCGGTGAGAAAAAACCTGGAAAGCTGTTACGGGATCACCTCACATACCTTGCTGTCGTACCTGAATGAACTCGCGGACATCGAACAAAACGCAAAAAAAGGAAAACTGGATGTACGCCTTGCTTTTGAACAGTTTCTTCTCAGGAACGGCGGTAATCAGAAAAGGAAAGGATTCGGCGCAGAGTGAAACGGGAAGTTCACGAACTGGAGCCGATCTGGTTCCCCGATTCCCGCGTGCTGATCCTCGGCAGTTTTCCCTCGGTTGTTTCGCGAAAACATAACATGTATTATGCCAATCCCGCAAACCGTTTCTGGCGGGTAATGGAAAATATTTTTGAAGATTCGTCAGAAGACAAAATATCGTTTCTGAAAAGGCATCATATCGCTTTATGGGATGTGATCGCATCCTGCATGATTGAAAAATCCTATGATGCTTCCATCAGGGATATCACATACAACGATATCGAAGGTCTCATGCCGAAAACAGAGATCCGTATGATCTTCACAACAGGCGGAAAAGCCGCGGATCTCTACCAGAGACATTTCGGTGATGCATTTCCGCATATTGCGCTTCCAAGCACTTCCGGAGCGAATGCCCGCATGTCCTTTGACGTCCTGTGCGATCATTACAAAGTGATCAGGGAGTACACAGATGAAACATAAAACAGAACTGCTCGCGCCTGCGGGCAACATGGAATCTCTGAAAGCAGCGGCCGCAGCCGGCGCCGATGCTGTTTATCTTGGGCTGAATCAGTTTTCTGCCCGGGCATTTGCCGGCAATTTTTCTCATGAGGAATTTCTGGAAGCCATCCGGTTCTGTCATATCCGGGACATGCGGATCTATGTGACACTGAACACCCTGTATACGGAAACGGAAATCGAAAATGTCAAAAAAGAAGTCGCATTCCTGTATGAGAATGACGCAGACGGCATCCTTGTGCAGGATCCGGGTCTTTTTTACTATATCCGCAGGTGTTATCCGGAAATGCCCGTGCATTGTTCCACACAGATGCATATCCATAATATTGCCGGTGTGAAGTGGATGCAGAAAGAAGGAGCTTCCCGTGTTGTCATGGCCCGGGAAACACCGCTTGAAATCATCCGTGAAGCCTGTGAGACAGGCATGGAGATCGAAGTATTCGCGTACGGCGCATTATGTGTATCCTACAGCGGGCAGTGCCTGATGAGCAGCGTGATGAAGAACCGTTCTGCCAATAAAGGCCTTTGTGCCCAGTACTGCCGCATGCGTTATTATCCGGCAGAAGGGGGAAGGTTTCCGGCAGGGGATTATATTCTCTCTCCCCGTGATCTGAATATCATAGACCGCCTTCCGGAGCTGCTGGACTGCGGTGTGGCAAGTCTGAAGATCGAAGGCCGCATGAAGCGTCCTGAGTATGTCTATCTGGCGGTCAGGACATTCCGTGAAGCGATCGATGCATATTATGCCGGTAAAGAATACCATGTCTCCGAAAATCGGCTGAAAGAGCTGCAGCTGCTGTTCCACAGAGGATTTACTTACGGGCATCTGTTTCATCAGTCCATAGAAAAGAGAATGAATCCGGAAAGGCCGAATCATATGGGTGTTGAAGCCGGAGTCGTTCTCGAAGGACGGAAAAACAGCGCACTGGTACGGATGACGGAAACTGTCATGCAGAATGACGGACTTCGTATTCTGCATGAGCCGGAAGATATCGGTCTTTCCGCACTCAGGATGAAAAAAGACGGAAAATTCGTCCAATCCGCAAAGCCGGGAGAAGTGATCCGTTTTGAATTCAAGGATGAAAACATTCCTGCTGCAGGGGATATCCTCCGCAAAACAACAGATCAGAAACTGATGGACAGGATCCGCTCAGAGATCGACGGGAAGAAGTATTCCATTCCTGTCTCCATGCAGTATGCCGCATATCCCGGCAGCCCCTTCAGGCTTACGGTTTCTGACGGAGAACGTCAGAGCACCGTTCAGTCAGACCTCGAATGCAGCATTCCGCAGAAAGCGCCGCTCTCCACAGAACGGCTTGAAGAAAACCTCCGGAAAACCGGAGATACACCGTTTTCTGCCGAATCTCTCAGCGGAGATTCCGATCCGTTTTTCCTTCCTATGCGGGAAGTGAATGCAGTAAGAAGGAATGCACTGGAACAGCTTGCTTCCATGCGTGCGAAAAGATATGACCGCAGCCCGAAATCACCGGATTTTGCGATCCTGCATGAACCGGATGTGATCAGTGACCGGATCCTCATTGAAGATCAGGGTCAGGATTCTGCCTATGCTGTTTTGCCGGTTGTCAATGAGAATCTGCGGAATCTCGGGGAATACAGTAAATGCATCTGCAGCGAGATGGGTGATCTGTACGGCACGCATGATAAATGTATAGCCGGCATGACGCTGAACGCATGCAATTCCTATGCCCTTGCCTATTTTATTTCAAAGGGAATGAACGCCGTCATTTTCGGCAGTGAGATCAGCGATGATGCCATACTGCGTGCTGTGGATGCGTTTCATATGCGTTACGGTTTTATCCCCACGACCTACAAATTCGTTTACGGCAGAAGGACGCTGATGTATATCAAACAGGGTTTTATACCGAACGGAAACATAAATGCCATAAGAGATTATCATGGACAAAAGTATCCTGTGATTTATAATAATGGTAACGTTTCACTGCTGGAACCGGACGCTTCCCATAAGGCAAATCCATACTGCTGGGGGAGTTATCTGATCTTCACAGATGAAACAGAACAAGAGAAAGGGGATATTCAAAAAGAAGCTTATGAAGAAATTACTGGAAGAATTTAAGGCTTTTGCACTGAGGGGAAATGTGCTTGACATGGCAGTTGGTGTTATCGTTGCCGGTCTGTTCACCGGAATCGTAGGCGCTCTGACAGAAAACATCATCAATCCTCTGATTGCATGTCTCGGCGGAACAGAAGTTGGTCTTGTTACAAAACTCGGCAACACAGGCCAGGTTCTGAACTGGGGTGCTGTAATCACAGCAATCATCAACTTTATCATCACTGCATTCGTACTGTTCATGATCCTGAAGGCAGCCAACAAGATGAAAGATGCTGTTGCCAAGAAGGAAGAACCGGCACCGGAACCGGAGCCGAAGAAGAGTGATGAACTGCTCGCTCTCGAAGAGATCATCGAACTCCTCAAGAAAGAAAAGTAATCTGAAACAAGCGGAGAAATCCGCTTTTTCTTTTCGCCCGGGAAGAAATATTTATCCGGACATCATACCGAAAAGGAAAAGTCTCCGCATGAAACGAAATTGGCAGCAGATATGCAGAAAAGGGAAGGGCAGATCATGCATATTTTCTGATGAACACATGCTCTCCGTTCTTTCTAATACGAACCATTTTTGATATAATTTTGTGATGCAGGAGAGCTTATGTTTTTAAAACGAATTGAAATGCAGGGATTCAAAAGCTTTGCGGACAAAACGGTGATCTCATTCGATCATTCCGTTACCGGCGTCGTCGGTCCGAATGGCTGCGGCAAGTCCAACATAGCGGATGCTGTACGCTGGGTGCTCGGCGAGCAAAGCGCCAAAAGCATGCGCGGTGAAAAGATGAATGACGTCATCTTCGCCGGAAGCGCAGACAGAAGGCGTGTCAATATGGCAGAAGTCACGCTTGTTTTTGATAATTCCAATCATATATTGAACAACGAACTTGAAGAAATCGAAGTAACCAGAAAACTGTATCGTGATTCCGGTGATGCGGAATACCTGATCAACCAGAAAAACGTACGTCTGCGCGATGTCGTGGAGCTGTTCCTTGATACAGGTCTCGGAAAAGATTCTCTCAGTATCATTTCGCAGGGAAATGTCATTTCCTTTGCGGAAGCGAAACCATATGAGCGCCGCGGTATCTTCGAAGAGGCAGCCGGGGTCGCCAAATACAAAAAACGGAAAATGGAATCTCTTTCCCGTCTGGAAAGAACAAAGAACAATCTGGAACGCTGTCAGGATATTCTGGCAGAACTGGAAAAACAGGTATCACCCCTGAAGAGACAGGCCAGGAAAGCTGAAATCTACAGGGAAAAGAAAAAGCGTCTTGAAGAGATCGAAATCTCCGTACTGGTATCCGAGATCAAGGGACTGACGGAAGATATCGAAAGCGCAAAACATACACTGTTTGATATCGAAACTAAAGCAACGATGTATGAGACAAACATCAATGTATCCGAGACCAGGGTGCGTGAGGCAAGGGCTTCCATACAGAAGCTGGATTTCC
>CADBPK010000067.1 GCA_902796465.1 uncultured Erysipelotrichaceae bacterium
AGAATCTCTCTGCAGACAGACCGGTTTCCTCTCTCAGTTCTCTTGCTGCGGTCTCTTCGAGTGTTTCTCCCAACTCGATCGCACCGCCGGGGATTCCCCAGGTGTGTGTGTCGGAGCGCAGGTTCAATAATATTTTACTGCCTTTCAGAACAACAACAGTTGCTCCGACTGACAGCATAGGTGCGTTGCCGATATACTTTCTTATTTCGCTTATATAACTCATCATCTATCTCCCGAAAAATCACGGTTTGACCGTAAACTCAGCACAAATGTATTCTTAACTAACATAAGTATTCATTATTGATAAGGCAGGATTGCTGCATCAGACCCGGACAGCCCCGGATAAATCCCGCCCCGGTTCAGATACTTTTCAGACCAAATTATATCACAGCCTTTTTTCTGTGATGTATCCCTTCGACTTCAGTTTCCTGCATGCAGGTTCTCCGGTCGTTTTTCTTTGAATACTTATCCGGACTTTTGGGAGCCGGTATATTAGTCCGGGTGATTTTTTTCTGATGTGCTATAATTATGTCCGTTAAGGAGAATAGAAACATGTGCGTTTTTTGTGAAATTATAAAAGGGAACATTCCTTCTGCCAAAGTATACGAAGACGATGATGTACTTGCCATTCTCGACATCTCCCAGGTGACATTCGGCCATACACTTGTCATGCCGAAGAAGCATTGTGCCAATATTCTGGAAGCAGACGAGGAAACAGTACTGAAATGCGCTGCCGTTGCGAAAAAACTGGCAAAACAGATCGTAGAGAACACAAAAGCTACCGGTGTCAACGTCCTGACCAACTGCGGTGAAAGCGCAGGCCAGACTGTTGATCATCTGCATTTCCACATCATTCCGCGCTATGATGAGAACGATGCGATCACGATCAAGTTCAATCCTTCAAAGGAACAGGATCTCGGTCAGGTTCTCAAAGTCGTAAAAGGAGAATAATACCGGAACAGGAATTCATTCACAGGAATGGATCCTGTTTTTTACATCATGCCGCCCTGTACACGAAAAGGACTTCTTATGTGAAGTCCTTTTCGTATTCCGCAGATTTATTATTTTATACCTTGAGCCGCTTTAACATGACTTCCCTGGCCTGATCTTCCATCGTGTCGTCCAGCGGTTCCAGCGTCACATCGCCGTATCGCTTTTTCAGAGCCCTTTTGATGAGCAGGTCCGCGATCTTCGGATTCTTCGGAAGCAGCGGTCCGTGCATATATGTAGCCAGAACCTGGTCATTCAGGAATCCTTCTTCCCCGCAGTTAAAGGCATTGCCGTGTCCGTACAGTACTTTGCCGAGGGATGCGGAAACATTTTTTGTCTGTCCGCCGTGGTTTTCAAAGCCGACAGCCTTGAAAGTCTCACCGTCCATGGTGACTTCCACGGCAATATTGCCGATGCACCGGTGATCACGGTCGGTACTCTCCGTGTAGTAATCAAATATGCCGAGTCCGTCCACAACTTCCCCGTCCTGATCCTTGTAGTATTTTCCGAACAGCTGGTAGCCGCCGCAGATGAGCAGGAATGCCGTCTTCTCTTCCATGGCTTTGACAATACTGCGTTTTCTGGCAAGAAGGTCGCGGTAGATCAGTCCCTGTTCACGGTCGGCGCCGCCGCCCATGAAGAAGAGGTCATAGTCGGAAATATCGATCTCATCACCGATCGACTTCTTGTCGATCTCGCAGGCGATACCCCGCTTTTCGCATCGTACGCGCAGTACTTCCGCGTTTCCCTTATCACCGTAGAGGTCCATGAGGTCATTGTAGATCCATAATATTTTCAGATTCATTTCCGGGCCTTCTTTCTCAGTATCGCGCGGGTCGAATGCAGGGCTGTATATGTGGCGATGATATGGCTGTTCATATCCGCCTGATCGAGCCAGTCGACTGCCTTGGATGCGTCTTCGATTACGATGATCCTGTCTTCCAGTCCTTCATATTTCAAACGCAGTGCCATGTCATATGCCCTTAAGCCGGAACAGACGATGGTCTTTACTTCCGGGATATTCAGTCTTTCAAAATGCGCGTCCCAGATCCAGCTGACATCGTGTCCGTCCTGGTCGTTGTCATTGAGGAATATGCAGACATTTTTGTCGCCGGGCTGTCCGAGGATATATTTCATTACCTCATTGGCACCGGTCGGATTCTTGACCAGGTTGATCACACACGGCTTTGACAGCTCAAACACTTCATTCCTGCCTTCCTTCAGCACAAAGGAACGGAAGACCGCATCAGCTGCGTCTGTGTTCAGATTCAGCGTTTTGAGCACTGTAACTACAGCAGCGCAGTTATAAATGGCATAGATCGTATTGATAAAGGAATGGAATACTTTGTTGTCACAGGTAAATGATGCGTTTTCATAATCCACTTTCGTGACCAGTGTTTCCGGCGTGATCTCACCGAATCCGTCTCTTTTGCAGGAGAACCTTCCGATATGGGAATACTGGTAGTAGTCATAGATCAGCGGATGACCGCATCGCGGGCAGAACTTCCCTTCGGATGCTTCGTCTGTTGTTTTCCGGCTGACCTTGTTCTTCCCGACGGAGAAGAAATTGATCTGTGCTTTCTTCGCGGTATCCGCGATTCTTACGACATTGGGATCATCCCCGTTCAGGATCAGATGTCCTTCGAAGTTTTCCGTAACAGCCTGGATCTTGCGGATGATGGTTTCCATTTCCCCGGCGCGGTCCAGCTGGTCACGGAAGAAATTGGTGACAACGAGATGTGTCGGATGCAGGTTGTCAAACTGTCTGAACACAGTCAGTTCATCCACTTCGATCACAGCCGCGTCCGCCTGCACATTGTAATGAGAGTCACAGTTCGATGCCAGCAAGGTCGTGATGCCGACGTTGAGGTTGTCGCCGCGTCTGTTATTTATGGTATTCAGTCCCGCCTTCCGCAGGGATTCGGCGATCAGATTGGATGTGGTAGTCTTTCCGTTGGTGCCGGTAACGAGTACGACAATGCCGGGCATCCGGAATTTTGTCAGCATCTCCGGATCCAGTTTCAATGCCAGCACACCGGGAAAAGAGCCGCCCCTGCCGGTCGGCTTAAGCAGTTTGTGTACTGTCTGGACGAGTTTTAATTTCAGATCCATAAAACTTATCCTTTCGGTTTATAGAATTGACGGTTGTCAAGCGCAAACAGTTTAGGTGTCCATTCTCCGGGCTTAATGCTTTCCATCGCCTTCTTCAGCGTATTCAGCCGCGCATCCAGATTATCGATGATATACAATACTTCCGCTTCCTGAATCATGGGAAGGACGGGAGAACCAAATTCATAGTGCCCGTGATGGGACAGGATCATATGATGCAGGAGGATGGCTTCTTCCGTATCGGCGAGACCGAGTTCATTCTCCACTTCGGTCAGCCAGCCGTTTGCCAGCGAGATATGCCCTTCCAGTTTCCCCTGCAGGGTATATTCCGTCGTGACCGGTCCGCTCATCTCCATTGTCTTGCCGACATCGTGGATCAGGGCACCTGCGATCAGAAGGTCACGGTTCAGCTGCGGATAATGATCCGCGATCACTTCCGCCATCTCTGCCATGGAGAGCGAGTGTTCCGAAAGACCGCCGATGAAATTGTGGTGGATCTTGCTGGCAGCGGGATAGGAAAAATAGTGTTCCCCTACCTTTTCCAGCATGCCTCTGACCAGTTTTCCGTAGATCTCGTTGTCCATGGACCCGATATAGTTTTCCAGTCTCTCGCGCCTGACCTTTTCCGGCAGTGAGGAACTGGCCACATATTCGTAATAATCGATCTTCTGTCCTTCCGGGACCGGTTCGATATGGTTGATCCTGAGCTGCAGGTTTTTGTTGTATTCGATCACTTCACAGGTGATATTCTCCACTTCCCCGGCATGGATCTTTTCCAGATCAGCCGGTTTGACATCCCAGAACTTGCCGTCGATCATGCCGGTATTATCCTGCAGGGTAACGGTCAGATACGGAGAACCTTTTGAAGTTGTTCCGTTTTTGACCTCGTTGATCAGCAGCGGAATAACCATTCTTTCATTCTTTTCAAAATCCTTAATCTTCTTCATCTTCCCACTCCATTTCATCCAGGACGGCATAGATGTCCTCGCCTTTGAATCCTTTGGCGGCACAGTATCTGTAAATATGATTCCGCAGTTCGCTCTCCGCATATTTTCTCTCATACCGCCGCTTTGCCTTATGCGCAACGATCTTCAGATTTTCCAGTTCCCTGGAATCCTGACCTGAAAAATCCAGTTTCCCGATGACTTCATCCGAAGTATCGGAAGAGAAACCCCTCTGCAGGAGTTTTGTCTTGATTTTCCCCTTCAGATGCAGGAGAGATTCATCCTTTGAGGATTCCAATACTTTCTGTGCATATTCCAATGCGTCCTCGTCCCTGTCACTCCTGTTTCCCAGTTTTTCCATGATCAGCTCATTGGAAATTCCTTTCCTGCGGAGTTCCCGGATGATCTTTTCCTTTCCGAACAGGGATCCGGTCATGCGTGCGATATATTCATCACAGTAGCGGCTGTCGTTGATATATCCTTTGAGTTCCAGTTTTTCGATGATCGAATTGATCTTTTCGATATCGCATTTTGTATTCTGGGTCAGCCAGTCATAGATCTCCTTGCGGGTCCGGTCTTTCACACTGATCCGCTTCAGACATTTCTGGTACGCAATGACGCCTTCTTCCTTTTCCTTCAGCTTGTCGAGCAGCGCATTGGTCAGTGTCTCATTGCGTCTGAGTCCGAGCGTATAGTAATCATCCATCGTCATGGAAAGACGCAGTTCCTTGTGTGACTTCGTCACCAGGAAAAGACGCACGGTATTATCCTTAACGGAAATATCTTCTATGGAATACAGGCCGTCATATTCCGTCATTGCATCCTGATATACACGCAGGACCTCCTGGGCGAAATGCCGGCTGCTGTACGGCTTTGCATGGGCGATACACGCCGCTTTCAGCTCCTGCATCCGCGCATCACCCATCTTTGTGAACTCTTTCAGTTTTTCTGCAAAATCCTCCGGTGTTTCAAAGAACCAGCCGGTCTGTTCCGGTATCAGCAGTTCTTCCAGCACTTCGTCTTTGCGGGCAAACAGCGGCAGACCGCTGGCCAGCGCTTCGATGAACGTCATCCCCTGCGTCTCACTGAGACTTGCGGAGACAAACGCATCGCAGCTGCGGTATATATCAGGGACATCCTCTCCCGGCTTGGGGCCGGTCAGGAATACTTTATTTTCCAGATGCGCTTCTTTTACTTCCTTTTCCAGGACATGCATATCGGGTCCTCCCCCGACGATCAGCAGTTTCACAGGAATGCCTTCGTCCGCGGCTTTCTTCACACCCGCAACGACGAGGTCAAGTGATTTTTCCTGGGCAAGCCGGCCGACATAGACAAGCAGTTTTTCGCCTTCCTGTACATCGAAGTTTTTCCGCAGCTCTTCCCGTTTGCGGAGATCGGTATGGTCAGGTGAAAAATGATCCAGTTCCAGTCCGGTCGGAATGATCTCTATTTTCGTTTTGACATTGTATCTTTCAAGCAGTTCCTTTGTCTTTTTGCTCGGTGCGATCAGACGGATCACACTGTCCCCGTGAATGCGGGAAAGTTCCTTGACTGCTTTTTTCGCGACATGATCAAAACTCTTCAGATGCGCAAAATTGACGTAATGGGTATATTCCTCCCAGGTGGTATGGTAAGTCGCTACAAGCGGAATGCTCAGCTGCCGGGCACATATATGCCCGAAAATGCCGACGCCGAATTCCGTCTGGATATGGATCACATCCAGATCCAGCTCCCGGATATCATTGATATGATTCAGATGGAACGGGGTCGTCATGATATACCCGTAGAGGAATTTCAGTTCGATTCCCCCGAGATACAGAACATCATGTTCCTCATTCCATACACTTTCTGATTTTTCCGCATTGGTCGTAATAACAAAAACCTCGTGTCCGGCCTTCACGAGTTCATTGCGCAGAATGTATGTGCTGTTGGCAACACCGTTGATCTGCGGCGGATATGTATCTGTAAATAAACCGATTCTCATTGCATTTCCTTTTCAAATTCCTGCTCATATTCCTGCAGGGCTTTATCTGAATATGTTCTTGCCAGCACTTCGTCGTCAAAAACGACCGCTTTCTGCATCTTGGAGTACGCGTATACGATACTGCCGAATAACAGCGTCAGATAGAATGTCATCACACGCCAGAGGATCATGATCGAGCTGGCATCGACCCGCGAGAAGATTGTGGAGAACATCAGGACAAATGTCGCTTCAGTACCTCCGCTGGAACCGGGCATCGGCATGAAGGCGTTGACCATGGTCACAAATGAACTCAGCGCCACGATATCGAGGAACATATCCATTCCCACTTCCACATGCAGTGCTTTGGCGCAGAAGAACGGGATGCTGTAGTAAAGCAGAAGACGCAGAAGGTCCTCTACCGCGCAGATCAGCACCATCTTCTTATGCGTACGCAGAACTACCACTTCCTTGGAGAAACGTTCCAGCTGCTGGTTGACGTTGTCCAGTGTTTTCTGTTTGTCCTTGATCAGATGAAGACGGCATCCGATATCGATGCCCTTCGTGGTGATCCATGTATACAGCTTCGGGGATTTCACCACTGCCCACAGGAAAACGATCACGGCAGAAGAAACGATAAACCCGAAGATAACGATCAGGAAGAACTGTGAATAGTTCGTATAGAAATAATTGAATTTCAGCAGGATCAGCACCAGTACGAACAGGATCATGGTCGTCTGGTAGACGATGAAATCCAGCCACAGCACGCCGATGGAACTCGTGACGGGAATTCCCTGCCGGCGGAATGTCAGAACCTGCATGAACTGGCCGCCGCTGGCACTCGGCGTAATATTGTTGAACAGACCTGCCACGTAGGCATTGACGACGCCCTGCGACAAGGTATACTTCGGATACGACTGCCGGCATTCCGTCATCAGCTTGAAGCCGAGCATGATCCTTTCCAGTATGGTCAGTAATATGATGATCAGGATCCATCTCAGATCCGCCGTTCTCAGCATAGTAAAGATCTGGTCCGACTGGCCGCGGATGGTCAGCCAGAAAACAATACCAGTCAGTACGAATATGAGCATGATATTAAACGCTGTATTCGCAAACAGCGCTTTCAGTCTTTTCATCATACACCTATTATACTCTTTCAAAAAGGGAGAGACAATTATACGGTCTCTCCCCTGCTTTAAGATTTTATTCCTCAGCGGTACAGGGATTCGTATACTTCCTTCAGCTGCTGTCCGATCTTGTCGATACTGCGCTCTGCCGCGACCTGGTATCCGGCTTCCGTCAGGGAAGGAATCCTGCCTTCGATGACATTCTCGATCATTTCCGCAAAAGTTTTGTTGTCCGTTCCCATATAGCAGTTCACGCCGTTCTGCATCCACGGGGAGAAAGCGCCGATATCCCGCAGGACGACATTCTGTCTGGAAGCGAGTGCTTCCAGGACAACGATGCCTTCTGTTTCCTCATAGGAAGGAAAGAAGAAACAGTCCGCATCCAGATATGCCCCTTCAATCAGAGGTCCTTTCACATATCCGGGAAAAATTACATTGTCCGGATGGTTTTCCGTGATGTCTGCGATATCCTTCGGGATGACCATCTTATTGATATCCCCGAACCAGATAAATTTATACTGCGGAAGAAGCTTTGCGACCTCCACAAAATCCGGCAGACCTTTTCTCTGGAACAGAAGACCGACGCCGATCACCACTTTTTCCTCTCCGGTCAGACTGAAATATTTCCTGTAGGCACGTACTTTTTCCTCGTTGTAGCCGAAGCGGTCCATGTCGATGCCGTTGGAAATGGCATAGATAGGCAGTGTGATGCCGTAATTCAGCAGCAGCTGACGGGAATACGGCGTAGGCGTGATCAGGGCATCCGCTTTGGAATAGAGGCTGACCAGCCGTGACTTGACCAGCGGTGCCAGCATATTGGAAAAAATAAAACTGTTGCGGAAATCCTCTTCCGTGGAATGCGCGTGATAGACGACTTTCTTCCCGTTCTTCCTGGCATTCCGTATGATCGCTTCGGAGTTTGCACCGTATGTATTGATGTGCAGAATATCATAATCGGGATCCCAGGGATCCGTGGTATATTCAATGCCCGCAGATGTCAGGGCTCTTTTCTGATGTTCAAATGCCCGGCCGATACCGGAGATCTTGATCAGATCCTCCCCTTCAAAGTACAGTAAGACTCGCATAATAAAAACCTCTTGTCTGTCTATTATAGCAGACATGGATACAGGCAGCGGAAATAAAAAAGGAAACGATCATCACAGACAATCGTTTCTTTCTTCGTTTATGCTCAGGATGCCGGCAGGAACTGCAGGGAATACAGCACGGTATTGACAAAAGGTTCATATTCACTGCCCCAGGATTTTCCGGAATTCAGGATCACACATCCTGCATAATCCCCGTCCAGGGAGATGAAATCCCATATAGGACTTCCGTCATAGAAACCCTGATGTGCCGGTATCCCGTTAAACACGATCTCTTTCTGTTCAAGCCCGGTGCCGCAGACACCGAAGAACGCTGTATACTCGATCACGATATTTCCGGCATCCTCATCCTGATCTTCAGGCCAGACCGAAACTGTGAGTATTTTGTTTTCGGCATCGTCCGCTGTGATCCGGTATGTCCATCCGGAAGGAAGATCAAAAGAAAACATGAATGGAATATCCGGTGACTGGCTCTTAACAGTTACGTTTTCCACTTTTACCTTTCCTGCCGGGGTCTGTTCCGGGGCCTGTGTTTCCTGTACAGGCGTATCCGGAGATGCCGTGCACCCCATCATCACTGAAACAAGAAATATCAATATAGTCATTAATCGTTTTTTAAGCATATTTCATACTTTCCTGTTATCAGCATACATGATATTGCGCGCCGGAACAATAAGGATGCCTGTATATAAGAAAAAGCCTGCGGACAGGCTTTCAGTATATCTGACTATAATTCCGCTGCGGCTGTCGGTACCTTGCCGGAAATCACATTCAGATTGCCGTTTCTGACACGGATCGCATCGATCATTTTCTTTTCCAGTGCTTCATCTTTCAGCTCGATCTCATAATTCACCTGGTACATAGTGCCCAGGTTGACGGTCCTGACAGATTCCAGGGAGACCTTTTTTGTATATTCCGCAAAAATGTCACGGAAAACATCTGTGTATTCCAAATCTTCCGGAATCGTGATGCGCAGATGCCTGTACAGGGGATCACTTTCCATGACAGGAAGTTTCGCATACAGGAAGTAAACACCGCTGAGGATCACAGCGCATGCCAGGGCGAATGTCACATATCCCATCCCTGTACAGAGACCGAGTCCCATTACCAGGAACAGGACCAGGATATCGCTTGCCTTGCCGGGCAGGGAACGGAAACGTACGAGGGAGAAGCTTCCGGCCACAGCCACACCGACACCGAGATTTCCGTTGACCATCAGGATGATCATCTGCACAACAGCAGGCAGAAGCGCGATCGTGATCAGAAATCCCTTTGTGGTCTTCCCGCATCTGCCGTATACAGATGATACGATCAGGCCGCAGACAAGCGATGTCAGAAGACAGATCAGAATTGCGGACGTTTCAACGGCTGCCGCGGAGCCGGTCAATATTGAA
Organism: uncultured Erysipelotrichaceae bacterium; assembly: GCA_902796465.1. GTDB lineage: Bacteria > Bacillota_I > Bacilli_A > Erysipelotrichales > Erysipelotrichaceae > Bulleidia. Next base: position 9,628 of record CADBPK010000067.1, read on the forward strand.
GTGAACATACTTTTCTACTCTCCTTATTCATAATCCATTGCTTTTCCGGAACAGCGATCCGGTCTGTTCCGTGACAGATCTCATTTTTGTATATCGTTCCGTACTTGGAAAAAGAGGAACGATACAATCTCATAGCGGTAAGGACCCGGCATAACCACATGGGATAACGGTCGGATACCTTGATCTCCATGACGATCGTACCGGGTGACAGAAGTCTTTCATCCCCTTTTTCATAAAGATCGGGATCCTCTGTACGGTAACGGATATTCCGGTCAAAGGTGATCCGGACATCCTTCTCACTGACTGCCGCGTAGCATGTACGGTCATAGAGGATCAGTGCCTTTGCCTCGGGGTTGTACAGATTCAGCAGATACTCGATCTCATCCGCGGTATTGTTCTTCAGATGATGCGGTATGCCGTATTCCAGATAATCCGTAGCTTCTTCGGCGCTCATCCCAAGTCTTCTCTTGTATACGATATCCCCGAATTTCTTTTTCGTTTCGATGTATACCGCGCTGTTTTCCGCCGGGTCGCCATAGCTTCTAAGCCGGATCTTTGTTTTATACATCGGCTTCTCCAGTCCCCGGATCATCA
>CADBPK010000068.1 GCA_902796465.1 uncultured Erysipelotrichaceae bacterium
CCCGGTATTGCGGATCGGAAATTAGACGGTCAGGTATGTATTGCCAATCATGTCTGTATAACGGTTTATGACAGGATAATCCACCTCAAAGTCCGGTTTTTTCTCCCCTTCCCCCGTAACTTTCAGAGTTACGCTGCCGCCGTCCAGCCAGATCACAACAACTGAAGTCTCACCGCTTTCCAGTGTCTTCGGCTGCCGGATCTCCCATCCTTCAGCCGGTTCCCTGTTTCCATTATCATCTTCCAGATATACATGGATACCTTCATTGTTTGCGTCCAGAACGACGCCGTCTTCTTTTGATCCGTCATATTCAGCGACCAGATGCTTTTTGACTTCATCCGGTGTTTCCTGCGGCTGTTCAGCTGTTTCCTGCGGTTTCTCCGCCGACTCTTTTTCCGTATTCTGCGCAGAGCACCCTGTGATCAGCAGAATGGCTGCCAGTGCCGTAATGATCTTTTTCATTTTGTTCATCTCCTTCTGCCTTTACCGTAATTCTGTTCCCCGCGGACCGGTCAACCGTAAAGCAGAAAGAAAATGCCGCTGGTGCGGCATCTTCAGATTTTTATCCAGATTAACTTTTCAGGAATCAGAATTCTCCGGATTGATGTGTTTCAGGAGCTTCTGTTTCCGCGATTTGATCTCTCTCTTCCAGGATCATGGATTTCTCTGCCATCTCACCGACAGACTGCGCTTCTTCCGGAGTAGCGACATACGGCTGGAACTCATGGGCAACCGCTGACATTCCTGCTTCATTCTGCTTCGCTTTTTTGCCGTTCATCAGGAAGTACCCTGCGACACCTGCCAATGCAACGCCGACGATTACAAATGCCCACGGGAAGCCGCCGACTTTCGCGGTGATCTCGATCGTTTTGACCGAAGACGGCAGGTCGAAGAGATCGAACGTAACGCTATTTCCGTTTACTGTTCCGTATTCGCACTTCGCTTCACCGGGCATATTGACGATCATTTCCATGGCCATGCCGGACTGCTTCAGCATTTCCGGTGAAATATCCTGGTCACTCATTCCGGTTTCCTGACCCAGGGAATCAGTGACACCGGCAGTCTGTATTGTCACGGTGATCGTATTGCCGTCTTTTACAGCCTTAATGGCGTTTTCATCCACCGGAAGATTCTTTGCGGTGATCCCCACATATTTCTTGTCGTCAATGGTTTCTTCCGCATCGATAACAACAACTTTCTCGTCGTCTTCCGTGAAGCTCTGCTTCATGGATTCACGCATTCCTGCCGTATCTGTTCCCATTTCCGACAGCATGCTTTCATCAAACAACATCGTAACCGACTCGGATACCTTAGCGTCTGAAGTTACATCCACCGTCATTTTTATGCGCATACAGCCGGTCAGTGTGACAGCCGCCAGGACTGCCAGCAGGGTTTTCAACTGCTTTTTCATTTTCTTTTCCCTCTTTCGTTTATCACATGATTCCCGTTGCAGGAAATCATATTCATATTATAATGGGTACTCTGCATTTTTACAGAGGCAAACGATCCAATATCTCAGGAAAGACAAAAGCACCCAGGAGGGTGCTGTCGTTTATTGCCCTTCTTTTAAGGCAAGACATCTCTTGGCGCTGGCGATCCGGACGCAGATCGTGAAGACCCGCATCGCCTTTTCCAGCTCATCCAGGCTCGGGAATGTCGGCGCGATACGGATGTTGGAATCATTGAGATCCTTGCCGTACGGCCATGTTGCGCCTGCAGGCGTCATGGTCACGCCGGCTTTCTTTGCCCGGTCAACGATATCCTTCGCGCAGCCCGGGAGGGAATCAAACAGGATGAAATATCCGCCTAACGGCTTTGTCCATGTGCCGATCCCGAGTCCGCCGAGATCTTCATCCAGGATGTTCTCGACCAGTTCAAATTTCGGACGGATGATATCTGCGTGTTTCCGCATATGCTCAACAATGCCGTGGATGTTTTTGAAGAAACGCACATGACGGAGCTGGTTGACCTTGTCATGTCCGATCGTCTGGAAACGAAGCTGGGCCAGACAGTCTGTCATATTGTTGGGGCTGGTTGCCAGCGCGGCGATGCCGCTGCCCGGGAACGTGATCTTGGATGTGGAAGAGAATTTATATACGAGATCCGGATTGCCTGCCCGTTTGCATTCCGCGAGGATCTCGATCAGATAGTCCTGATGATCATCATACAGATGATGCACGCCGTAGGCATTGTCCCAGTAGATCCGGAAATCAGGCGCTGCCGGCTTCAGTCTGGCAAAACGGCGGACAGTCGCGTCGGAGTAGGAAGTGCCCATCGGGTTGGAGTACTTCGGCACACACCAGATTCCCTTGATGGCATCATCTTCCGCCACCAGTTTTTCGACGATATCCATATCCGGTCCATCCGGTGTCATCGGAACCGGGATCATTTCGATGCCGAAATATTCCGTCATGGCAAAATGGCGGTCATAGCCGGGTACCGGACAGAGGAATTTTACTTTCGGCAGTCTGCACCACGGTGTATTGCCCATGACGCCGTGCGCCCATGAGCGGCCAAGCGTATCAAACATGACATTGAGGGATGAGTTTCCGTAAATGATGATATCCTTCGGATTGTTTTCCATCATATCTCCGAGCAGTTCCCTGGCTTCCTTGATGCCTGTCAGGGCGCCGTAGTTGCGGCAGTCCATACCCTCTTCGCAATGCAGGTCGGAGGATGATGAAAGCACATCCATCATGCCCATGGACAGGTCCAGCTGGTCCTGGCACGGTTTGCCGCGGCTCATGTCGAGATTCATTCCCTTTGCCTGCATGATCTTGTATTCTTTTTTCAGTTTCGAGATTTCTTGTGTCAGCTCTTCAACAGTCATTTCTGCATAAAGTTTCATAAGTATTCCCTTTCTGTGCAGCATTTCCGGACCGGTCCGGCCATGCAATAAAACTATAATACTAAATTCAGCTCCATAACGCAAAAGCCCGCGGCAATTTTCCGCAGACTTCTTATTCAAAATATACTGTGTATGTAATCAGATCCTGCCGTATCTCCGGTAATAATCATATTTCATATACCGGAATATCTCAGCCAGGAGCGCGTTGGCATCCTCATCGTCCCCGATGACCGGTATCCTGAGCCACAGGGCGTTTTCCCTGCCTGCGGGCATGCATTCCTTTGCCGAGATAAACACGATATGATCGGAGGATTCCTGCAGTTCCTGGAACTGTTTATGGAAATAATCCGTCAGTCTGCCGGTGATACTGATGACGATCACAAGTGTGTTCGGTGTCCATTCCGGCATGTTCATCTGATAGCCGATCGGAAGCGCGTATACCGGCTTGCCCATCGTGATCATGTCTTCCATATAGTGAAGCGACAGCGCCTGCGGATAGCCGGCTGCCAGAATGACGACACGGCTGTAGGAAGTGACCAGGTCATTGATCTTCCTGACGGCTTCCGTGAATTCCGCATCACGGTACTGGTCTTTGGCCAGGAAATGGATCCGCTCCTTGATCTTATCAGGTTCTGTCAGTTCGATATGGTGGACCAGCTGTTCCTTTCTGACTTTGCCTGTCGCAGTCAGCTGGCTTTTCATGCGCCGGAAATCTTCAAAACCCAGACGTCTGGCGAAACGATGGATCGCAGCCGTGGAACACTGGCAGCGTTCTGCCAGACCCGACAGGGAGATGGATTCTTTTGCGCTCGAGGAATAGATCAGCTGCAGAGCGATCTCACGGTCGATATCGTCCGTGAAGGATCCGAGCAGTACAAGCAGCAGCATTGATATAACGGTATTCATGTCTCCAGTATATCGGAAAATACAGGATTTCACACATAAAAAAGGACTGCCGTCCTCTGTTTATGAACAAAGATATGCACAGTCCCTCTGTTTTGAATGTTTATTCTGTCTATTTTCTGTCCCGCAGGAACATGAAATATCCGACTACGGCGCCGACGACCAGTGATGTGATGAGATCATCCCTGCCGAGCATCTGGTAGGTTCCCTTCCTGATCACCACGATGTTGATATACTCCAGGATGTTCGCAAAAATGACTACGAAACACATGAAGAGTGTAAATTCAATGATTTTCTTTTTCATATTCATCTCCGTGCCGGCCTGCTAAAAGTACTTCTTCAGCACAAGCACATTCTGCCCGTCTTTATATTCATAGGATACTTCATCCATGGTCTTCTTCGTCAGGTAAACGCCGAGACCGCCGATCCTTCTTTCCTCTGCCGGTTTGGTGATATCCGGATCTTCCCGGACGGTCGGATCATACGGCATCCCGCTGTCACGGAATGTGATCACGATGCCGGAAGGCTCTTCCGACAGTTCCGCGCGTACAGCTGCCTTCCCGGTGCCGGGGGCATATGCGTAATCGGCGATATTGACAAAGATCTCTTCTGCCGCCAGCTGGATCTGCATACGGATCCGCGGTGAGCAGTCCGTCTTATCGAGAAAAGATTCGATGAAGCTGATCACTTCATCCAGATTGCCGCGTACGGCATCCATTTCGATCTCGCAGCAGCTGAACAGGAGGGAGTCTGTGGTTTCGAGCAGTCTGAGCAGTTTTTCCTTCC